>JBBRUO010000445.1:0-5479 GCA_038247725.1 Gemmatales bacterium | reverse complement strand
GAGGGCGTGGCGTGACACGGTTGCAAATCGAGTTGCTGTTGGGGCTGGGCGCGGCCATCGTCGCGCTGGGCGTGCTGGCGCAGTGGCTGCGGATCGCGTACCCGATCCTGCTGGTCGTCGCCGGGTTGGTGTTCGGCCTCCAGCCGTGGGTGCCGGAATATTATCTGCCGCCGGACACGGTGTTCTTCCTGTTCCTTCCGCCGCTGCTGTACGCGGCCGCGTTCAACACCGAGTGGTCCGCGTTCCGCACGCAACTGCGGGCGATCACGCTGCTCGCGGTCGGGTTGGTCGGCTTCACCACCGTGGTGACGGCCGCGGTCGCGCACCACCTGCTCGGCCTCCCGTGGACGGTCGGGTTCGTGCTGGGGGCGATCGTCTCCCCGCCGGACGCGGTGGCCGCCACCGCCGTCACCCGGCGGATGAAGGTGCCCCGGATCGTGACGACGATCCTGGAAGGGGAAAGCCTGGTGAACGACGCCACGGCCCTGGTGGCGCTGCGGATAGCGGTGGCGGCGGTCGCATCGGCGGCGGTCTCGTTCTGGGGCGCGGTGGGGGATTTCGTCGTGGTCGGGGCCGGCGGGATCGCCGTCGGGCTGGCGGGGGCGTGGCTGGTGGTGCGGCTCCACAACTGGCTGGCGCGGGCGAAGCTGGCCGACGCCAAGCTGACCATCGCCATCACGCTGCTGACGCCGTTCGTGGTGTACCTGCCCGCCGAACACCTGCACTTGTCTGGTGTGCTGGCGGTGGTGTCCGCCGGCCTGTGGGTCGGGTCGCGGAGCGAGAGCGTGTTCGACCGGGAACTCTTCCTGGAGGCGAAGGCGGTGTGGGAGATGGTCGAGTTCGCGCTGAACGGCGTCATCTTCATCCTGATCGGGCTGCAACTGCCGCTCATCCTCCGGTCGCTCTCGGGCGGCGATTCCCTGCCGGACATCCTGCTCGCGGCGGCCGGCATCAGCGGGGCGGTGATCGTCGCCCGCTTCGCGTGGGTGTTCCCCGGTGCGTACGTGCCGCGGTGGGTGGGACGGAAACTCACCGGTACCGGCGACCCGTACCCGTCGTGGCGGAACGTGGCGGTGGTGTCGTGGACGGGGATGCGCGGGGTGGTGTCCTTGGCGGCCGCGCTGGCCCTGCCGGTGCGGCTGCCGGACGGCACCCCGTTCCCGCACCGCGACGTGATCCAACTGCTGACGTTCGCCGTCATCTTCGCCACGCTGGTCGGGCAAGGGCTGACGCTGCCGCTGGTCATCCGCTGGCTGAAAGTGGACGAGTTGGCCGCGGCGGAAGCCGAGGACGAGGACGCCGAGCAGATCGGCTGCTGAGGGGGAGCGATTCCAATTCGCGAACGCGAGTGTATCCTGTTCGGTGGGGAATGGAGGAGAACCCATGAAGGTCACGGTTCGCATCCACGACGCGGTTTCCGGCCTCGTGACCGCGTGGCGTCGGAGTCTGTCGCCGAACCCCGCCGACGCCCGCGCTTTGGCCCAAGTCTACCTTTTCGAACTCAAGCGGCGACTGGCTGCCGCCGGTGGGTTCCCGCGCGAGACCGAAACCGACACCACGACGAACCCACCAACCTACTTGTGCGAACTGACGGGGGGAACGTGGGTCCGATACACGGTCACGAATTCGCGCATGTTCGGTTGGGTGAGAAGCCGCGACATCGAAATCATTGGGTTGGAAGAGCGTCTTCCGCCTCCATCGCCGCAAGGTAGTCTTCCAGCGTGACGGACCTCCCCGGCGTCCGCAGCGCTTCTCGCATCAGTTGTCCTCGCTCCGGGGACACCGTCCCGATGATCTTCTGAAGTCGCTCGTGGGCGGCGGCCGGCGGGACGTAGTACCCCAGCGATTCCTCGTCCGTCTCAATCGGGATGATGCCGTCCCCGCCGTGAACGCGGATGGCTTCTTTCAACAGGGCCACCAGCGCGATCCCCTGGTCTTCCGGGGACAGGTTGCGGACGTACTCCGCCGGCGGTACGGCAACCGTCGGTGCGGGCGGGGTCAGGGTCGCGGGCATGGCAGGCACCTCCGGGTTTGCCGTCATTATACTCCGGCTCGCGGCCGACGGCGGGCGGATTCGAACGTCGCCAGCAGCGCGGCGTAATGGTGCTCGAACGTCCACGCCTCGGCGGCGCGGCGGGCGGCCATCGAAGCCGACGCGCGGTAGCTCGGGTCGAACATCGCCGTGACCGCGTTCGCCAGGGAAAGCGAATCGTGCGGGTCGTCCACCACGAGGCCGTTGGATGGCGGCGACAGCAACTCGCTCGCGCCGTTGAAGCGGGTCGTGATCACCGGCAACCCGCACGCCAGGGCTTCCAGCGCGACCAGCGAACACGGGTCGTAAAACGTCGGGTGGACCAGGAAGTCCGCCGCGAAGTACGCTTCTTTCGGGTCCGACCGATGGCCGAGGAAGACGAACCGGTCTCGAACGCCCAGCCGTGCGGCGAGCCGTTCGTACTTCCCGAACTTCGGGTGCCCGACGACGGTGAGGCGGTATTTCGTTGTGTTCGGAATGAGAGCCGCGGCGCGGATCAGTTGCGCGAGGCCTTTCAGCCGGTAGTTCATCGCCACCATCAGTCCGACCGGTTCGTCCGGGGTCACGCCCCACCGCTGGCGCTCGGCGGTTCGCAAGTGCTCCCGATCCGGGGCGGCGAAGCGGTTCGGGTCGATGGCGCTGCGAACGACGGTGACATCCTCGATGCCGTGGAAGTCGCGGAAGTGCCCGCGAACCAGCTCGCTGTTCACGACGACGAGCGGCCGCGGCGCGGTCAGATACTGCTTGCGTTCGAGTTTGGAGAACGACCACGCGGCCGGGTCGAACCACTTGCCGACCGAGGCGACGGCGCGGAGGACGCCGTTCGCGTGCTTGCGGCGGTTGTGCGCGGCGCTGGCGGCGTGCAACCCGCCCTGCGGGTACAGCACGTCCTGCCCCCAGGTCTTGTCGAACCCGACCGTGACATCGTGCGTCGCGGTCTTCAGTGCCGCGTCCACCGCGCGGCCGAACCGCCACGGGCGGAGGAACCGCGACCCGTTCGGCACGGTCAACTGGTGGAACACCATGCCGGCCGGCAGCGCGGCGGCGTCCCACCGACAGGCGTACAGGTGAACCTCGTGCCCGTCGCGGGCGAGCCGCCGGCTGAGGTCGCCGATGTACGTCTCGGCCCCGCCGCGCGCCGGGAGGACGGATTCGTAACAGAGGGCGATGTTCATGACCGACCGCGGAAGTAGGTCCGGCTCGCCGAGCCGGACGAAAAACAGTCCGTCCCGGCGGGACGGACCTACTCAACACTGCCGACGACTTTCTTCAAATTGTGCCCATAATACCGCCGGCCCTTCCAGCGGCTCAGCCGCTTCACCCACGCCGGGGGCACCGTCGCGCCGGCCCAATCGCCACCCCGGTAGTGCTTCCAGAATCGCGCGCGGTCCACGTCCGTGATGCCGGGCACGTCGAACGTGGAGTACAGCAGTTGGCCCACGTCCTTCGCCGTCGCCCACGGCCACCGCCAGCGGGAGCGCGTCAGGCGGTGAAAGTCGATCATGACCACCCGGCCGGCCCACGCCGTCGGTGACACTTTGGTGTCAGTCTCCGCGATGTAGAAGTGGCACAGGTACAGGTCGCGGTGGAACAGTCGGCGGCGGTGCAGCAACCGCGTGAGTCGGGCCATCTCCGCGATCAGCCCGCGCTTCCACCGGTGAAACGTCTCCGGCGGCAGTCGCGCGAACGCCAGCAGGATGGCCTCGTGCAGCGGGAGCATCCCGGCGAGTTCGTCCACGGCCAGGAAGCTTTGCAGCTTGACCCCCGGCCCCCGGAACTCTCCCACGGCGGCCGCGTGCGGGACCGGCACCCCGGCGGCGGCGGCCGATGTCAAATGCTCCCACTCTTGCAGCCCCGGCGACCACGCCCGCCACGGCCACACCCGCGCGAGCAGGCCGTGAACCCACGGCAGTTCGGAATGCCGCTTCAGGTACACCACCCGCGTGCGGCCGTCCGGCGCGGTCCGGGTCCAGCGGCCGATGGACCGCCCCTGTTTGGCGTGGAAGCGATCCGTCACCTCTTCGATGAAGATGCGGTCTTGCCAGCCGTCGCCGACGAACGGCGGCCAGTCCGGGTCGTGATGGATGACGCGCGGCATTGGGTGGATGAAGACCTCACCCCCCGGCCCCCTCTCCGTCCCGGAGAGGGGGTGTTCAAGGGGGTCACGCAACTGGCGACTTCGAAAAGCTGACCGTGAACGGCAACCACCCAGAACCCTCTCCGGGACGGAGAGGGTGGTAGCCGAAGGCTGCCGGGTGAGGTCTCGTTGCTGTCAGGACACCACCTTCCGCAACCACCGTTTGCGGGCGGCGCGGTCGTCCCACTCCGCGCCGAGGTAGCCGCGGACGATGCGGCCCTGCTCGGCCTGCGACAACCCGTCGGTCCACTCGCCGAGGTCGAGCCGACGCGCCCGGTCGCCGATCCGCTTCGACAGCCGCACCGCGAACGGCGAGCCGACCGACACGCCCGCCGTCGAAGTCATGAACAGCGGGTCGTTCGCGGTGCGATCCGGGTCCGGCCGACAGCCGGCGTCGTGCAGTTGGCGCAACCGACGGCCGCACTCCGACAGCAGCGCACGGCGTTGTGCGAGTGGCAGGGCCGGGTCGGCGAGGCGGTATTCGAGGGGCAGGCTGTCGGCGGGCGGTTCCGCGACCACGAACGATTCCGTCGCGGCTTTGGACACCGTCCGCTGCCCGAATGCCAGCAACGCCGGGGCGGGAATACCGTGCCGTTGCAGGTGGAACAGGATTCGCGCGGCCGTCGCGCCGGGACTCCGCCACGGCCGTTCCCGCACGGCGGCCAGCAGTCGGCCGACCCGCGCGACGGTGTGAAACCGGACCACCACCCCCTTGCGGCCGTCGGCGAACGTCACCCACTCGCGCTGGCCGCCGGCCGGTGTCGGCGTGGGCGACGCGGGGTAATACGGCGCGCGAACCGCCGGCTTCGGCCACGACTCGGCGAGGTCCGGCGTCACCACTACCGACTCGCCGGCGAGCCACACCAGCCGCTGCGGGACCGCGGACGAAAGCGGTTGCCGCTGCGCCGCCACCGACGACCGGTCCCGTACCCGCGCGGCCTGATACTCGCACTCCGTCACCAGCGCCGCGAGTTTCGGCACGCCCTTCGACGTGCCGCGAATCCGCGCCACCGCCCGGCGGTACGCGGCCACCACCCGGAGGCGGTCGGCGGGCGTGGCCAACTCATCCGCGAGGGTGGCGGTCAACGCGCCCAGCCAGCGGACGCGGTTCTCGAAGGGAACCACTCCCGACGTCGGCGCGGACTGCCAGTCGATCAGCGACACGGCCAGCACGTCGGGCCGCAGGAACAGGTGTTTGGCGGCCAACTCCGGCGTACTGAAGCCGGCCTCGTGAAGTTCCGCGAGCGATTGGCCGATCCGCGTCGCCAGCGCCTTCCGCTCGGCTTCCGACAGGCGGAATTCGTCCAGGT
>JBBRUO010000444.1:0-5488 GCA_038247725.1 Gemmatales bacterium | reverse complement strand
TTCAAGTTGGAAAAGAACATCGACATCCTGGCCCTCGTTATCATCGCGCTGTCGGTCGCGCCGATGGCGATTCACTGGCTGATCGTCCGCGGCAAGACCCTGCCCGTGCCGGTCGCGGCGGACCCGACGCCGGGGGCGTGACGAGCTGGCGTGGGGTTACGCTTCGGGAACGGCCTGGGGGTCGAAGCGGCAAACGCGTTCGCGGAGACCGGTCGGAGCCCGGAGCGACTCGCGGAACGTCACATCTTTTTTCGCTCGTGTCGCGTTTTGTTTGGCCGTGCGGGCCTCCCGGATCAGGAACGTGCGAATCTCGGCGACCGCCCAAGTCACGGCGTCCAATCCGCCTTCGGGGTCGTGGAAGACGCCGCGGTCGCGGGTGGCCTGCCAGACGGTGCGAGGGAGTACCGGATCTGCTTGCGAGACGAAAAACAGTGGCAGGAAGGTGTTCGACAACGGCCCGGCAGGGACGGTCAAACTGCGTTGGAGCAATTCGGAGTAGGCCAATTCCAGGACGCACCACCCGCGCGGGCTGGCGAGCATCGAGCGAGTGAGGAAGAAGACCGTGTGCCGGCATTCCAGCAGGGAGTTCTGGAGTGCGGTGCGAGAGTCGGCACCAAACGGGTAGTGGTGACGGTCGATCCAGGAGGCGATTTCGAGCGCCCGAAGACGGTCGTACACGGGGCGCACGAGGCCGTCGTGATCTTCCCGGGAGTGTGAGAGAAACACGTGGTACGCGCAGGGCGGGAAGAAGTCCGCAATCCAAGCCACGACGCACCTCACCAAGTCGGCTTTGGGAGGTCGGGCAATTGACGAGAGGGAGCGGCTTTCCCGGAGACGATGGCGAGGAGGCTTTCCCCCACCGGCGTTGGGATGAGGCTGCCGAACCGGGTTCCGTCGCGGTCTTCAAAAAAACCGGCGTCGGTCAACTGGTCGATCGCGGCCGAGAACTCGACATCGGTCATGTCCCGCGCGGCCGCGCTGAACGTGTACGGCGGCGACACCACGTCGCCGATAGTTCCGACGAAGTTGCCCGGTATCAGTCCCCGGCTCCGGTTGTAGATGAAATTACGAAGGGTTCCCTCTAGCACACCCTGCCCTCGAACGCGCGACGGCTGGGAGAACTGGAAACCGACGAGAATGTCTTTGTAAACGTCCGGCAACTGGTCGGCGTAGGCCTTCAGTTGCTCGGTGGTCGGCTGCGGTGTGGCAGGTGCGGTGGCGGTCATGTTCGGTTCTCCCGCGTTCGTTTCAGTAGGTATTCTACACCTCCCGCCAGACGAGTACACTTCTTCTCATGCCACTCCGCGTGTCGAATCTGCGGCTGCCGGTCGAGGAACCGGAAGCCCACCTGAACGCCCACGTCGCCCGCGCCCTCGGGGTGCCGCCGGCGGACGTCGGGCCGTGGCGGATCCGCCGCAAGGCGCTGGACACCCGCGACAAGCGGAACCTGCGATTCGTTTACAGCTTCGAGGTCGAGCCGCCGGGCGGGTACGCGGTCTCGCGGGCGTCCGGCACGGCGCAGGTGGAAGCCGTCGCCGACGAACCGTTCGCCATGCCGCCCCCCGGCGCGGCCCCCATCCGCCAGCGGCCGGTCGTCATCGGCAGCGGCCCCGGCGGGCTGGCGTGCGCGTACTTCCTCGCCCTGCACGGCTACCGCCCCATCGTGTTGGAGCGCGGCACCCGCGTGACCGAGCGCATCCGCGACGTGAAGACGTTCGACGACGGCGGGGCCTTCCACCCGGAGAGCAACTACCTGTTCGGCGAAGGTGGCGCGGGCACCTTCTCCGACGGCAAACTGACCTGCCGCAACACCGGGCCGGACGTGTTGCGGGTGCTGGAACTGTTCGCCGAGTGCAAGGGCCAACAGGCCGACCGGCCGAACATCCTGTACTACCACCGCCCGCACCTGGGTAGCAACCGCCTGCCGGCCGTGGTGAAGGCCATCCGCCGCAAGATCGAAGAGCTTGGCGGCGAGGTGCGGTTCCTCACGAAGGTGGAGGACTTGCACTTCGACGACGGCGGCATGACCGGCGTGAATACATCATCGGGTTTCATTGATACGTCCGTGGTGATACTTGCCATCGGGCATAGCGCCCGCGACACATTCACCATGCTGGCGCGGCGCAACGTGCCGATGAGCCAAAAGGCGTTCCAGTTCGGCGTCCGCATCGAACACACGCAAACGACCGTCAACCGCGCCCAGTACGGCGGCCGCAAGTGGGAAGACGTCCTCGGCAACGCGGATTACTCCCTCGTCGCTCAAGGCAAGCACGACCTGTTTACGTTCTGCATGTGCGCGGGCGGGTACATCATTCCGAGCGTATCCCAGGAAGGGTACTTCTGCACCAACGGCATGAGCCTGAGTAAGCGGGATTCGCCGTATGCGAACTCCGGATTGGTCGTGACCGTGCCGGTGGCAGACTTTGAAGGCACCGACGTGCTGGCCGGAATGAGGTTGCAGGAGAAGTACGAGAAGAAGGCGTTCGAGATCGGTCGGGGTGGGTATCTGGCACCGGTGCAGCGGGCGTCGGATTTCGTGAAAGGGGTGAAGTCGTCGGGCACCGTGCCGAGCAGCTACCCGATTGGCGTGGTGAGTACGGACCTGCGTGAGGTACTACCGCCGGTGGTGGCGGACGCGGTGCGGCACGGGCTGCCGCACATGGACCGCCGCTGGCACGGGCACTTCCTGAAGGACGCGGTGATCGCCGGGCCGGAGTCGCGGGGCAGTTCGCCCGTCCGCATCGACCGCGACACCGACACCCGCGAGTCGCCGGGCGTGCCGGGCCTGTACCCGGTGGGCGAAGGCGCGGGCTACGCCGGCGGCATCGTGTCCGCCGCCGTGGATGGGTTGCGCACCGCACGGGCTGTCATTGCCAAGTACGCGCGGGTGGGGTGAGCCAACTTTCCCCGCGCCGGCGGCAAAGTCGGCGGTTGCACTCTCGCGTGAGTCCTTTAGACTGTTAGTGTACGTCCCCCGCCGGATATCGCTTCTCCCGCCGCGAGGCTCCCGATATGCTCCGATTCGCCCTCCCCGCCGTCGCGGGATTGTTCCTGTTCGCCGGCACCGGGTCCGCCGCCGACGCGCCGTCGTTCCTCAACGAAGTGGTGCCGGTGTTGACCAAGGCCGGGTGCAGCCAGGGGGCGTGCCACGGCAAGGGGGCCGGGCAGAACGGGTTCCGGCTCTCGCTGCGCGGGTACGCGCCGGACCAGGATTACCGGTGGATCACCCGCGAGTTCGACGGCCGCCGCATCGACCCGACCGTACCGGAGCGGTCGCTACTGCTGACCAAGCCGACGGTCCAGGTGCCGCATGAGGGCGGGAAGCTGTTCGGCAAAACCAGCCGCGAGTACCAGACGCTGCGGGACTGGATCACCGCTGGCAGCCCCGGCCCGGACGGGAAGGACGCGACGATCACCGGCTTCGAACTGACCCCGCTGAACCGCGTGTTGAAGCCCGGCGAGACGGTGCAACTCGCGGCGTTCGCCACCTTCAGCAATGGCGCGAAGAAGGACGTGACGTGGCTGACCAAGTTCGACACCAACGACGCGGCCGTCGCCGAGGTGTCGCCGATGGGCTTGGTGACGGCCCGCCGCAACGGGGCCACCGGCATCCGCGCGGCGTTCCTCACCGAAGTGGCGGTGGCCGTGCTGGCCGTGCCGTTCGAGAAGGCGGTTGACGACACCAAGTTCGCGGCGCGGAACAACTTCATCGACGACCACGCCGTCGCCAAATTGAAGGAACTGCGGATCGAACCGTCGGGGCTGTCCGATGACGCCGAGTTCCTCCGTCGCGTGTTCCTCGACACCATCGGCACGCTGCCCACCCCGGCCGAGACGGTCGCCTTCCTGGCGGACCCGTCGGCCGACAAGCGGGCCACGTTGATCGACACGTTGCTGGACCGCCCGGAGTTCACCGACTACTGGACGCAGTTCTTGTCGGACCTGTTCCAGAACCGCAAGGAGCGGGACCACGACGTGCGCGGGGTGAAAGGCGTGCGGCAGTTCCACGCCTGGATTCGTCAGCAGGTGGCGGCGAACAAGCCGTGGGACGAGATCGCGCGGGCGGTGCTGACGGCGACCGGTGACAGCGCCAAGTCACCGGCGGTCGGGTACTTCATCGTGACCGTCGGGGAACACCGCGAGGTGGAGAAGTCGGAGGCCGCTGAGTCGGTCGCGCAGGCGTTCCTGGGCACCCGCATCGGCTGCGCCCGTTGCCACAACCACCCGCTGGAGAAGTACACGCAAGACGACTTCTACCACTTCAGCGCGTTCTTCACCCGCATCAAGCTGGAGCGGAAGGACTCGAAGGAGGCGGCCACGAAGCTGGTGGTGTCGCACCACGACGCCAACCGGAACAAGAACCCGGTGGCGGTGCGGCAGCCGCGCACGAACCAGATGCTGGTGCCGCAAACGCTCGACCGCAAGTCGGGCGACGTGACGCCGACGGACGACCCCCGCGTGAAATTGGCCGCGTGGATCACCGCCCCGACGAACGAGGCGTTCAGCGGGGCGATGGTGAACCGCGTGTGGAAGCACTTCCTCGGCGTCGGACTGGTGGAACCGGTGGACGACCTGCGGGCGACGAACCCGCCGAGCAACCCGGCCCTGTGGCGGGCGCTGACCGCTGCGTTCGTGACGGACCAGTTCGACCTGCGGAAGCTGGTGCGGGTGATCCTGAACTCGCGGACGTACCAACTGACTAGCGCGACGACGGCGAACAACGCCACCGACGGCCGCTTCTACTCGCACTATTACGCCCGCCGGTTGCCGGCCGAGGTGCTACTGGACGCGATGTCCGCCGCCACCGACTCGCCGGAGCGGTTCGACGGCTACCCGCTCGGCGCGCGGGCGATCCAGTTGCCGGACCCGGTGGCGGTGTCGCCGTTCCTGAAAATGTTCGGCAGCTCGGATCGGGTGACGGCGTGCGCCTGCGAGCGGGTCGGCGACGTGACGCTGCCGCAGTTGCTCAGTTTGCAGAACGGCGACTGGCTGACTTACAAGATTCAGAACGCCGACAACGCGCTCGTGCGGTTGCTGAAGCGCGAGCCGGACGACGCGAAGGTGACGGACGAGTTGTTCCTGCGGACGTTCGCCCGCCGCCCGACCGCAGCCGAACTGAAGGCGGTGACGGCCGCCTTGGCGTCCGGCGACCCCCGCGAGGTGGTGTACCGGGATGTGTTCTGGGCGCTGTTGAACGCCAAGGAGTTCGTCTTCAACCACTAAGGCACCGGCGGGAAGGAAGAATCCCGGTCGAGTTGAGGCGACTCCCCCGTCTTCCGTGGCCAGACTCACCCCAGTCGGGCCGAACCGACTGGGTACTTCGGCCCGACTCGGGAGAGTCAGGCCACGGAAGACGGCCCTCGCTCCCCTCCTTCTGGTAGTCTTCCTTCCCGCCAATGCCTAACGGTGGTCACAGCCCCAGGTCGGTGAGGCTGTTGGCGGAGAAGAGCAACCCCGGAATGGCCTTCAGCCGGTCGTCGGGCAGCTG
>JBBRUO010000443.1:0-5488 GCA_038247725.1 Gemmatales bacterium | reverse complement strand
CGTAGCCCACTGTGAAAACCTGTCGTGTACATAACTTATCCCGTGGAAGTTGGTACGGGAGTTCGGGTTGCGGCTCCCGCACTCGGCATCGAGCGAGCGAACGAAGCCCGGCACCCGCACCCTTTGTTCGTTCGCTCGCTGTGCTCGCCGTGATCGGCTTTCGGCGACGACTGCGATACGCTGGTGTCGCGGGACGGATTCAACGACGACGGCGTGCTGACGGTGCGGCGGGTGCGGCGGCGGTTCGAGCGGATCGGACCGGTGCTCGACCTGACGGTGAACGGGCGGGTCATCGGCACCACCCACGAGCACCCGTTCTTCGCGCGGGGCCGGGGCTGGACGAAGGCGCAGGAACTGCGACGAGTGGTGACTCCCGCATCGAACCGTGTCCGGGTGTGCCGCGTACCGGTAGAACGACCGCATCCGTTCTACCGGCACGCTTCTGGGTGTTCGCATGGCCGACCCGACCCCGACCCCGTCCTTCGACACCGCCCCCCGCCTGCAATCGACGGCCGCCGACCCGACCACCGCCTACGCCCCGATCGCGTGGTCGGCGGTGGCGGCGCTGGGCATCGGCGGGCTGTTCGTGTTCATCCTGCTGCTGCTCGGGTACACGTCCTTCCAGAAGAAGGAGCCGCTCGACGCGTCGTGGCTGTTCGTTCTGCCGGTCATCGGCATCGCGGTGGCGTTCGTCGCCCGGCGGCAGATCGCCAGCTCGGAGGGCACCCGCATCGGCACCCAGTACGCCAACGCCGGGTGGTGGCTGTGCGTGGTCGGCGGGCTGGTGTACGCCGCCTATTTGGGGACGCTGGAGTACACCATCCGGGCGGACGCGGCGGCGCAGTTCCGCTCGTGGACCGACGAACTGACCGGGGTGGACCCGGACGCCCCGGACCAGCCGGCGCTGTTCACCGCCTTCTACCGCACCCTGCCGCCGCAGGAGCGGTCGGTGTTCAACCCGGACTCGTACACGGCGGACAAGGACGCGGACGGGTCGCGGGGGCGGGCGGCGCGGGCGGACATGCGGACCCGGTACGCCCCCGACCTGCTCCAGTTCCGCGAGCACCCGATCGTCTTGCAAATGGCCCGCTACGGGGCCGACTGCCGGTTCGACGTGGACGGGCTGAAGGAGTGGAAGTATCAGGGGGGGAGGATCGAGGCCACGCTGGCCGCCACCATGACGACGCCGGAGGGGGACTTCCCGCTGGTGGTGCCGATGGCGGCGCTGGTGGAGAAGGGGACCCGCGACTGGCGGGTGAAACTGGTGGCGGGGAACGCCGCCGCCGCCCCGCGGCTGACCCCGTACGGGTTCCTCGTCGTCGGGTGGGTGACGGGGTCGGCTCGGCTGGCGGTGGAGCAGATGTTAACCGCCCAGCAGGTGGCCGCGTACCGCACGGTCATCGGCACGAATGAGTTCGCCGGCGGGGTCGGCGGGTTGCCGGCGGTGATCGCCGCCGGGTCGGTGCCGCCGTACGCGGAGTTCGTCGCCCGCCCGCCGGTCACGCTGCCGGGCGGGGTGGGGGAGCCGCCGGACGCCCGCCTCCGCGACTTCCGGACCGCCTGGGAGTCCAAGCCGAACCGCTTCCGGCTGACCGACATCCTCGGCGAGGGGCTGGCGGAAAACCCGTCCACCCCGGTCATTGAGGTGTCCGCCGACCGGCTGCTGGTGAAGATGTCGCTCCAGTACAAGCCGCTCGGGATCGAGACGCCCGGTGCCGGGGTGCGGATGAAACTGGTGATGGAATGCACCGACCCGGCGGTGCTGGGCGAGTTGGCCGCCGCCCGCGCGACGGCCGCCACTGACGCCCGCACGTCGGAGGTGCCGAAGGATTCCCCGCTTCAGTCGAAAGGCCCGATCCAGCCCGGCCAGTGGAAACTGTTGCGGTTGGAATCGGACCTGCAAGTGCTGCTGCCGCCGCAGTCGGCCGGCCCGCCCGGCGGCCCGCCGGGCATGTGAGGTGGCGAGACCCGCCGGCGAATCCCCGTTTCGCACCCGGCGACGGCGGATACAATTGGGCGACTGGTCGTCACTCGTCCGGGGGTCTCGTGTCGTCATCGCCCGCCAGTTCCCGCCGCCGGGTCGCCGTGCTCGGCAGCACCGGGTCCGTCGGCACCAGCGCGCTGGACGTGGCCGCCGCCCTGCCGGAGCGGGTCGCCGTCGCCGGACTCGCCGCCCATTCCAACTGGCGGCTGCTGGCCGAGCAGTGCCGGCGGTTCCGCCCCCGCGTCGCCGTCCTGTCGGATCGCGCGGCGTTCGACGCGGCGGTGCGCGGCGATTTTCCCCCCGAAACCGAGTTGCTGTTCGGTGACGACGCGGTGTGCGGGCTGGCGGCCGCCGCCGATGTGGACGTGGTGCTGTCGGCGGTGGTCGGCGCGGCCGGGCTGACCGGCACCTGGGCGGCGCTGGAGGCCGGGAAAACCGTCGCCCTGGCGAACAAGGAATCCCTCGTCGTCGGCGGCGCGCTGGTGACGGAGTTGGCGCGACGGCGGAACGCCCGACTGCTGCCCGTGGACAGCGAGCACTCGGCCATCTTTCAGGCCCTCACCGGGCACGCGGCGGCGGACGTGGCCAAGGTGGTCCTCACCGCCAGCGGCGGGCCGTTCCGGGGCAAGTCGGCGGCCGAACTTAAGGACGTGACCCCGGCCGACGCGCTCAAGCACCCGACGTGGGTGATGGGGCCGAAGATCACCGTCGATTCCGCCACGCTGATGAACAAGGCGCTGGAAGTGATCGAGGCGCGGTGGCTGTTCGACCTGCGGGCGGACCAGATCGACGTGATCGTTCACCCGGAATCGGTGGTGCATTCGTTCGTCGAGTTCGTGGACGGGTCGGTGCTGGCGCAACTGTCCCCGCCGGACATGAAGTTGCCGATCCAACTGGCCCTGACGCACCCCGCGCGGGTGCCCGGCCCGGCCAAGCGGCTGGACTGGGCCGCGCTGTCCGCCCTCCGGTTCGAGCCGCCCGACCGCGACACGGTCCCGGCGCTGGACCTCGGCTTCGAGGTGGCCCGCGTGGGCGGCACCGCCGGGGCCGTGCTGAACGCCGCCAACGAGGCCGCCGTCGCCCGCTTCCTGACCCACGACCTCCGCTTCCCGGACATCGCCCGCTGTTGCCGGGCCGTCCTCTCCGCGCACGATTTCGATTCCACCCCCACCCTCCGCCGGTTGTTCGAACTGGACCGGTGGGCTAGACACGAGGTAGCCCGTTGGACGCCAACACCCCGAACGTGACCCCCGCCGGCGACCCGCCGCCGCCCGCCAAGCCGCCCGAGTCGTTCGCCAGTTGGTTCCGCGCCAACGGCACGTCCGCGATCATCACCGCCGGCATGGTGGCCGCCGTCTGCTACTTCCTGCACCCGCTCGACGTGCTGATGGCGATCGTCGGCCTCGGCGGCATCGTGTTCATCCACGAACTCGGCCACTTCGTCGCGGCCAAGGCGTGCGGGGTCCACGTGAAGACGTTCGCCGTCGGGTTCGGTCCGCCGCTGCCGTTCTGCCACTTCCATTACGGCGAGACGCACTACAAGGTGGCCATGATCCCGCTCGGCGGGTACGTGGCGATGGTCGGCGAGGGGGACGCGAAGGGGGACACGGTGGACGCCGCCGGCGAGACGGACGAGCCGGAGACGTTCGACAAGGACTATCCGCGCAGCTTCGCCAACAAGCCGGTGTGGCAGCGGATGATCGTCATCTCGGCCGGCGTGGTGATGAACATCATCCTGGCCGCCGTCTGCTTCGTCGTGGTGTACATGCACGGCGTCGAGGAGCGGCCGGCGATCGCGCAGGCGGTGGCCCCAGGGTCGGCGGCGTGGCGGGCGGGGATGCGGCCGGGCGAGGAGTTGGTCAAACTGGGCGAGCTGGCGAACGACCCGTCGGAAAACAAGCAGCGGCTGTGGTTCGACGACATCCGCCCGGTCGTGTCCAGCATCCACCGGGGCGAGACGGTCGCCGTCGTCACCACGTTCGAGGGGCAGACGCGGAGCTACGACCTGGAGCCGGTCCGCGTCGAGGGGGCGTTGTACCCGCAGATCGGCATCAGCCCGCCGGACAGCCTGACGCTGTATTACACCCGGCGGGACACCAACCCGCCCTTCAGCCCCGGCTCCCCTGCGTCCCAAGCGAAGGCAGGCGAGAAACCCGGCTTCCAGTCGAGCGACCGGGTCGTCGCCATGACTGACCCGACCACCGGGGCCGTCACGGACCTGCCCGTATCAGCCGAGGGCGGGCAGTTCGAGTACCGCCGCCGCTTGCATCGGCTCGCCGGCAAGGACGTGACGATCCGGGTCGAGCGGGCCGACGGGGCGACCGCTGATGTGACACTGCCCAAGGCGTATCGGCAGGACCTGGGCCTTCGGATGGAACCGGGGCAGGTGTCGGCGATCCGCGACGGCAGCCCGGCGGCGACGGCCGGCGTGGTCGCCCGCGTGGAGACGAAAGGCGAAGTCGAGCGCGAAGGCGACGTGGTGCTGGTGGTGACGGTGGCGGACGACGGCAGCGGCCAGCCGGCCACGTTCGACGCGACGGCCGACCCGCTGCGGCTGCCGGAACGGCTCGACGAGTGGGCGAAGGCGACGGCCGGCCGGCCGACCCCGAACTGGGACACGACCGTCCGCGTCCGCCGGGCCGGGGCGGAACTCGATTTGCCGATGAAGTGGGACGACAGCTACCGGACCGCGCCGGGGCCGATGCTGCACCCGAACTCCCCGGTGCCGCTCGACGGGCTGGGGCTGGCGTACCAGGTGTCGGCGACGGTGAACCAGGTGGTCGCCGGGAGTGCGGCGGCGAACGCGGGCGTGCGGCCGGGCGACACCGTCACGGGCGTGCGGTTCAAGGCGGTCGATTTCCAGGGCAAGGTGCGGGACGGGAGCTGGCAGCCGGTCGGCGCGGACCACTACGCCTACCTCGATTCCACCCTGCAACAGCAGGCCCCGCACGTCGTCGATCTGAAGGTGAAACGGGCCGGCGAGGAGGACGAGCAGGAGTTGCTCGACCTGACGGCGGCCGAGGACACCAGTTGGCCGGTCGCCGCCGACGGGCTGATCTTCGGCAAGGAGTTGCGCATCCTGAAGGCCGACGGCGTCGGCGAGGCGCTCGGGCTGGGCCTCCAGCGGACCCTCCGCATGGTGAAGCAGACGTACCAGGGGCTGTCGTCGCTGATCGCCGGGCGGGTGTCGGTGAAGCTGATGAGCGGGCCGATCACCCTGGCCCGCGCCGGGTACATCTTCGCCGGCGAGAGCGTGTGGAAACTGCTCCTGCTGGTCGGCCTCATCAGCGTCAACTTGGCGGTGGTGAACTTCCTGCCCATCCCGGTGCTGGACGGCGGGCACATGGTGTTCCTCATCTACGAGGGCATCCGCCGCAAGCCGGCCCCGGTGCTGGTGCAGAACATCCTCACCATCGTCGGCCTGGCGATGGTCCTCAGCCTGATGCTGTTCACCATCGGCCTCGACATCTGGCGGCTGCTGTTCTGGTGAGCGCGGGCATGCTG
>JBBRUO010000442.1:0-5511 GCA_038247725.1 Gemmatales bacterium | reverse complement strand
GCCGCGAGACGGACGCGCTGGACGGCGGGCAACAACAAGCCGATGAGAACGGCGAGGATGCCGATCACCAGGATCAACTCTAGTAGAGTGAACCCCCTGGCTCTGGACCACATCGTGCGGTGCATAACTCACCATAAAGTTTAAGAATCGGGGCGGTTCCTCATGAACCTGCCGCTCCGGGCCGGGATCGAACCGAGTTACTTGACGGCATTGCCCGTGATTCGAGTCAACGACTTGGTCGTGGGGTTCACATCGGTGGGGAGTTTCTTATACAGCATGGACGCATCGAACGTCCAGTCCCAACCGTCCTGAACGGTGAACGTGTACGTGTACGTGATATTTTTCCCACCGCCGCCCGGAGTGGGGTTGCCGTTGGGGAATGAATCGGACGTGGTCGTCAGCGCTACTGGAGGGGGAACGCCAAAGGGAAGCGTGACGTGTGCGGTCGCCCGACTCTCGCCCACCCAAGACGCTTCCGTACTCGCGAGTTCGTGAGTGACGACAATCGTCACGGTGGCGGTGTTGCCGTTCCAGGTGTAGCTGGGCATCCCAGCGGTGATCTGTGTCGTTCCCTTCGGCATGGCCGAGAAGGCAAGGGAGTTGGAGAGCAGAAAGGTGATCGTCAAGGAGAACACGATGCTTTTCATCTTGTCGGTCTCTGTAATTTATTTTGATACTACCCACCCCCGAAACAAATCAAGTCCGAAAACCCATATTTTGAACAATTCTGCGGCACGACCCGGCACCCGATCCAGTTGTTCCGCGCGGGGCGGTGACTGTGCCGTGTCGCGGGCGATCACGAAGCGAATCGGCACGATATCGCCTTGACTCATACGATCCAGTTTCGGTTCGATAATTGTCGGGCCAGTCTATCCGGCTCAAGCCCGTCAGCCTCCCGACCCGATAGTTGCACCGTGACCGCACCAGACCGGCTCGCCCCCCTGGAATTCCCATGTTCAAGAAACTCGCGCTGACAACGGGGCTGGCCACCGCCGTCGGGTGTGGCAGCGTTCCCGTCGCGGCTCCAACCGTCACCTCACTCCGCCCACAGGCGCGAGTCGAGCCGACGCCGGAGATCGTTCCCGCCGCAGGCATGGCCGTCGTCACCCAACTGGCACCGGACGAGCCACTGCCTGACCGCCTGCCGATCCCGGCCGCGCCGCCAGCGGCGTCAACGGTCGTGACCCAATCGCCAACCGCTCTCACTTTGGCCGCCGTGGAGGCGCTGGCCGTCGCCAACAATCCGACGCTGGTCCAGGCCCGCGCCCAGGTGGACGGCACCCTCGGCAAAGCCCTTCAAGCGGGCCTCTGGCCGAACCCGGTGCTCGGCTACGAGGCCGAGAATATCGGCACCGAGGGCACCGCCGGCGAGTTCCAGGGTGGGTTCGTCCGGCAGGAAATCGTCACCGCCCAGAAGCGCCGCATCAGCCGGGAAAAGTACCTCGCACGCGCACGAGCCGCCGAGTTCGTCGCCCTCGCCCAGCAGTTCCGGGTGACGAACGACATCCGCCGCATGTACTGGCGGGCGGCCGGGGCCGCCCGGCTGGTGACGGTCCGCGAGCAGATGGTGAAGAACGCTGAGGACCGGCTGGTCACGACCGAGGAGCTGTTCAACGTCGGGCAGGCGAACGTGGTTCAAGTCCGGCAGGCCCGCGTCGGCCTCCAACGGGTAAAACTCGACCTCCAAGTTGCGATCAACGACCGCGACCAGGCCCGCCGGGAACTGTCCGCCTTGATCGGGGCCGACCTGCCGCCGGGGCCGCTCGACGACCCGCTCGACGGGCCAGTGCCGCCGCTGACGTGGGAGTCGTCCCTGGCTTACGTCGTGTCCGAAAGTCCCGAACTCCGCGAGGCGACGGCCAAACTCCAGGGCGACCGGATCACCGTGGATCGGGAACGGCGGCAGCCGATCCCCAATGTGTTCGTCCAGGCCGGGCCGGGCTACAACTTCGCTTCGAAGGACACGGTGGTGAACGCTTCACTCTCGCTCCAGGTGCCCTTGTGGGACCGCAACCAGGGGACGATCAAGCAGGCCCAGGCGGATCTCCTGCGGCAGCAGGCGGAGGTACGGCGGGTGGAACTCCGGCTCGGCCGCGACCTCGCCTTACACTTCAAGCAGTACCTGACCGCGCTTCAGCATGTGGAGTCGTACCGGGCCGAGGTCCTGCCCGAAGCCGAGAAGGCGTATCAGGCCCGGCTGGATGCCTACAAGCAGCGGCGGGAGACGTGGCCGAACGTCCTCGACGCGCAATCGGAACTGTACATGCGGCAGGCCGAGTACGTCCGCAACCTGGTCGCCTGGCGGGAGTCGCAGACGCTCATCGAGGGGTTCCTGCTGACCGGTGGACTCGACGCCCCGCCGAACGCGACGCCGCCTGGCCACATCGACGCTACCGCCCAGCCGCGGTGATGGCGGGTAAAATGGTTCGTGAGCCGATGCGCGCCCCCCTTTCATACTCCGGAAGACCCGACATGCCGCCGAGCAACTCGCGCCGGAAGTTCCTCCTCCTGGGCGGCGCGGCGGTAGCCGCCGGCGCAGCCGGGGACGCGGTCGCCGCCGACCGTGCGGCGGGGGGCTTCGCCCCCTACTCCCGCTGGAAGCCGACCTTCGGCGGACCGCCGGACGCGGACCACTACCTGGGCAAGCTCGTCCCCGGTCTGCGGGCGGCCGGGTTGCCGCCGGTGCCGATGGAGCAACCCGACCTGCCGAAGCTGCCGTTCAAGATGGTCAACGGGGTGAAGGAGTTCGAGCTTCGCTGCACCGCCGTGAAGCGGGAGTTCCTGCCCGGCTACCCGATGGACGTGTGGGGGTACAACGGCGGCATGCCCGGCCCGCTGGTCGAGGCCACGCAGGGCGACCGCGTCCGTTTCATCGTCCACAACGAACTGCCGGAGCCGACCAGCGTCCACTGGCACGGGTTTGAGTTGCCCGTTCAGTACGACGGCGTGCCGGGGCTGACGCAAGACCCGATCATGCCGGGGAAGACGTTCGCGTACGAGTTCGACCTGCACCAGGCGGGAACCTTCTTCTACCACTCGCACATGGCGATGCAGGAAGCGTTCGGCATGGTCGGCGGGTTCATCATTCACCCGAAGACCGTGTTCGCCCCGCCGGTGGACCGTGACTTCCTGCTCATCTTCCAAAACTTCCACATCGCGCCAAACCAGTCCATCCCGGACAGCATGGCGATGGACTGGAACTGGCACACCATCAATGGCCGCAGCGGACCGTTCACCACGCCGCTGGTGGTGAAGCACGGCGAGCGGGTGCGGGTGCGGCTCGTCAACTTCAGCCCGATGCAGCACCACCCGATTCACCTACACGGGCACACGTTTTGGATCACCGGCCACGAAGGGGCGCGGATCCCGGCGTCGGCGTGGGTGCCACGGAACAACGCGCTGGTCGGGGTGGCCCAGGCGACCGACTTCGAGTTCGTGGCGAACAACCCCGGCGACTGGATCTTCCACTGCCACATGGTCCACCACATGATGAACCACATGGTGAGGCAGGTCGGCCCCCGCATCCGGGACGACTCCGACGTGGCCGACTATCAGAGCCGGATCGCCACCCGCCCGCGGGTCCGCCCGGACCTGGCGACCGACGCCGGGTTCCGCACGGCCGGCTACCCGCAGATGATGCAGGGAATGAACATGCCGATGGACATGATGAAGCGGGTAATGGGTCGCCGGGAAGTGCGCGGCATGCGTGACGGATGGATGACGGGCGTCCACGGGCTGATGACCGTCCTGCGGGTACTGCCGCCGGAACTGTACGACCTGGTCATGACCGCCGACCGCGAGGTGAAACCGGGCGAGGTGTTCGACCGGATCGTCAAGGGCGAGTACAGCACCGACTACCAGAAGGACTAACCCCGGCCGTCGCACTCACGCCTCGGAGTGACGCACAGGGGAATCGGGGAGCAGTTGCGGGGCAGTCAGGGCGCGACGAGTGTGAGCGAGGAGGCGGGCGTACCGGACGCATGCCAGCGAGATGAGGGCCGTCAGCCCGCTCAGGGTGAGGGCGACGGCGACGCGGACTTCACTCGGCGGGGATTGCAGGGCACCGGGCTGGTTGGCCTTCCCCCCGTAGGCTAGCACGGTGATGACCAAACCGCCGCCGAGGACGGCCATCGATCCGACGACGGCGAACACGAACGACACCGCGTAAGTGTTGGTGCGGGCGGCCGCTTGCCATCCGGCCGCGTCCGCGAGCAGGCGGTGGAGGGCGGGGAGGAAGGCGAACTCGAGGACGGTGCCGAGCAGCCCGCAAGTGATGCCGATGAGCAGGATCGCGGCCAGTACCGGCGGGACGACCGGGCCGACGGTCCGCGGGGCCACGCACGCCACCCCGATGGTGGTAAGCAGCGCGCCGGCGGCCGCCGCCCGGCACCACGCATCCAGGCCGAGGGGGAGCAGCGCCTGACCGAATCGAGAGTAGCCGACGGCCCGCAGCGCCCCGCCGAGAACCCCGCACGAGGTCCACATCGCCGCCGCGACCACGAACACCACTTCCGCCCATTCCGGCACATCCGGTCGGCCGCCCGCGATGGCAAGCCGAAGGGTAAGCGAAGTCAGCAGGCTGGCCGCGCCGATGCCGAATAGCCAAACGCTGGCGGACAGGTACTTCGTCCCGGTACAGGCGCGTGCGGCGGCCGCCTCTGACACGGCCGACATGTCCTCGCCGGCCTCGACCGGGTGCGGCGAGCGGGGCACCCGAACGGCGTCCCCACACTGCGGACAGGCCACCGCCGACGGCCGCGTGGCCGCCGGCACCCGCAGGGTGGCTCCGCACGTCGGACAGCAGAACACCAGCGTCATGCGGCGGCCTCCGGCGCGGGGTCGGTCAGGTGGTCGGCTGGTGGTAGTCCAGCCACTCGCGGATCGCCCGCCGGCCGGCCCCGACCATCCGCAGGTACATCACCCCCACTAATAGCCCGGCCAACAGGAACGTGCCCGCCCGCACCGCCGGCCAGTGGGCGAATCCCGGCGCGACCGACGCCTCGGCCTCATTCAACATCGACACCCACTCTTCCTGCACCACCCGCTGCACGTCCTCGCCGGTCTGTTTGACGGACTTATTGAAGTCGAACGCCGGGGTGCCTACCGGCTCGGACGGCAGGCTGGGGAGCAGACCGGCCGGGGGCGGCGGCGGGACCGGGGGACCGAAGCCGTCTGCCTTATTGGGTCCCGGAACCCCCTTCGGCTGCACGTTCTCGTCACCGCCGCCGGCCGGTTGGGTCGGCGATTTCGTTACGAACTTCGGCTTCAACTCGTAATCGGTGGACGCGGGCCGCACGATTCCTGCCGCCAGCAACAGCCCGGCCGTCATCCCCATGAGCAGGGTGAACCGCGTCACCCGCCCGCCGAACCGCGGGTTTTCCAGGGCCGACGCCGCCCGCCCGAGCGCGCCGACGAACCAGAACTCGGCGACGAGCAGCGCGGCGATTCCCACCGTCAGGCCGAACCGCTGGATCAGCGCCAGGGAATCGCCGGGCATGAACAGTTCCCACG
>JBBRUO010000441.1:0-5513 GCA_038247725.1 Gemmatales bacterium | reverse complement strand
TCACGCACGAACGCCGGCGATGGCCGCCGGCCTGACGGATCACGTGTGGTCAATCCGGGAGTGGATCACCTTTCCCGCAGTACAACGCCAATAGGACACCACCCGCCGTTTCGACTTCAACTGAACAAGGAAATCCGGGCTGTAGTCGTGATCCTGCCCCATGTGCTGGTAGGGGATGACGAGGCCGAGGTGGTCGTTCCGGGCGAAGCAGTCCACCAGCGGGCAGGCGTCCAGCGCCGCCGCCGCCGCTTTCTCCCAATCGGAATCCAGCACGACAAGGTTGATGTGACTCCGCGCCGTCGGCACCACGGGGCGGGTGGTCGTGAAATCCACTTTCTCCGTCGTGCCCATCGGCCGGTAGCGGTCGAGGATCGGCAGCAGCGGCGGTTCGCCCTGTTCGGTATCGGGATAGATGGACTCCCGCACCCGCTCGATGATCCGCTCGGAATACGACTGCAACCCGATTTCACGCTCGTCTTGGCCGTTCAGGTTCACCCGCCGGCTGACGTACTCCGTCACGAATCGGAACACCTGGGGGAACAGGTGGTGCCGGGAGTACAGACGCATCACCTTCGCCTTCTTGCTGCTGCCACCCTCCGACGCCGACAGAATGTCATCAACGATTTTCTGCGTGATCTGGAACAGGATGGTCTGGTAGTGGGTGTTCGCGTGGTACTGCTCCCGCGTCTGATGTTCGTAGCCGAACGGTGTCACGCCCGGCGTGTCCTGCTCCTGAATCCCGGCCATCGGCTTGAGGAACGCCCCGGTCGGTTCGATCTTCGGCGAGACGGCCAACGCCTCGATCTTGTCCACTTCGCACGTCAGTAGCCCACGACCGCCCGAACCGAAGGTGTACCCTTTCACCAGCGGGAACTTCATCTCCCACTCGGCGCGGTCGGGGATCGCCCACACCCGATGCTTCGGCTTGTCCTCCGGTGCCTTCTGGTGAACCGCGCGGCCCTTGTACGGGATGATTGAAAACGGGATGCCGTACACGTCCACGTATTCGGCGTCGAGCAAGCCGGTTTCCTTGTTCGGCGTGTAGCTCCGCCGACGCAGGCCACGGCCGACGACCTGTTCGCACAGAAGCTGACTCCCGAACGCTCGAAGGCCGAGGATGTGCGTCACGTTGTTCGCGTCCCAACCCTCGGTCAGCATCGAGACCGAGACCACACAGCGGGTGTGTTCGCCGGGTTCGCCGCGCTTGCCCACGGTGGCGATGACTCGCCGCAGTTCCTCGCCGGCGGTCTTCTTCCCGCCCTTCGCGTTCGGGTCGGCGGACTCGGCCTCGGCCAGCAGCTTGGAGTCGATCCGCACCGTGACCTTCCGCTCGGCGGTGTTCGACAACTCATCGAGGATTTCGCCCTTCCCGTACACCGTCTTCTTCTTGGGCTTGCCCTTTTTTGGCGTCGGCTCGTCGTCCTCCTCTTCACCCCCCAGCACGTCCTCGACATCTTGCAGCGTCACCGCGTCGGACTCGGATTCCCCGCTGATCTTTCGGTAGAAGTAATCCGCGATCTCCGTGTTGTCGCACACGAGGATCATCACCGGCGGTATCTGTTCCTGATTCGGGTTCGAGTCGCGGTAGTAGTTGAATTTCTCCAGCCACTGCCCGGCCAGCGTCTTCAGTGCGCCTTCCGCCTCCCGGTAAAACGGCTCCGGCTTCGGTTTACCGCTGCCGTATTTTTCGCTCGTCGCCAGCTTGCCGACAGCGTGATACCAGAGCCGGAAATACTTCGGGTCGGGCCGGCCGACCTCATCCTTCTTGCCGGAGTCGTCCAGCACGGGCAGGCGAGGAATTTTGACGATGCCGCTCTCGATGGCGTCCACGAGGCCGAAGTCGGACACCAGCCACGGGAACGGTTGCCCTTCCGGGTAGCCGCTACCTTGCAGGTAGAACGGCGTCGCCGACATGTCGAGACACATCGAGATGCCTGGCTTGCCGTCGGGCAGGCAGTTGTTGATGAAGTCCAGCCCTTGCAGCCATACCCGTGCTTCGAACTTCTCGTCCTCGTCGGCCGCGAACGTGTCTTCCTCGACTTCCTTCTTCTTCCGCCCGCGCGTCTTGGGCGCGTCATCCTCCTCAGCGACTTCTGGCACCGGCGCGGGTCGCCAGCAGTGGTGCCCTTCGTCGTTTAGCACCATGATCGGCAGTCGGTCGAACAGGTCGCCGAGAACCCGGCGGGCGAGCGTCTCCGGCGTCTCTTCGCCTTTATTCACGACCGCGTAGCTCTTGTCGCCTTCCTTGTGTTCGCTCTCCGGGGCGAACTTGTGCCAGTTCTCCACCAGCACCTTGCCGGCGTGGAGGTAGTGGCGGAGGTTCACCGGCACGAGGTCGAACGCCGTGTAATAGTTCTCCGGGTTTTCCGGGCGAAGCACCTGAAGCCGTTCCTTCACCGTCAGGTTCGGCGCGCACACCAGCACCGCGTTCGGGAATTCGGTACTCGCCGGGTTCGCCCCCCGGTTGCAGAACGCCCACGAGACGAGCAGCGCCATGACGACCGTCTTGCCGCTGCCCGTCGCCATCTTGCAACCGAACCGGCGAAGGGGGAACAACGACGGATCGGCCGGCGCGTCGAGGAGCTTCGGCCAGAAGCTGGGGTTGGTGAAGTCCACGCCGGTCATCCGCTCGCCGGCCAGCAAGTGCCGCAGGTTTTCGTCGCTGAGTTGGAACTGCTTGAACCCGGTGCGGGACGACTTCCCCGGCATCCGCAGTTCGGCAAGGTAGATGACCGTCTCAATGGCTTCGCGCTGACAGAAGAACAGCCGACGATCCCGCTTCGGGCTGGCCCACCAGCGGAGCAATTCCCGCGTGATCGGCGTCGCGCCCCGGTAGTCCACCTCCCGCCACCGCTTCACGTCCTCCCGCAACATGTTCACCAGCGGCAAATCGTCCCGCGTCTCTTCCTGTTCCATCCCCGGCAGCGATTGTTGTTGGGAGAACGACCCCGTCCGCTTCGTCTTGTAGAAGTACGACCCCGGCCGCCGCCCTTTCGCTTGGTACGCTTCGCCGGTCGGGTGATACAGCCAGTGCGTCGTCGGCTCGTCGAACGGCGGGCAGATGATCGGATGTTCGACCGGCTGAATGGGGACAGCGGGAATGTCTTTCATTTCTCACCTCCCGGCAGCGTGTGAACCCGCATCACTTCGTTGCCGCGTGGGTCGATGACCTTCACCGCGCACTTGCCGTGCTTGCCGGCCGGAAATGGCAGGCTGACGGTTCCGCTCAACGCGGCGAACCGTTCCGCGTCCACCTGCCCGCCGAGCGCCTTGGCGATCTTCTCCCACGCCGACTTGTCCGGGAAGAACGCCTGCGAGACGCAGAACGTCTTGCCGTCGTAGTCACCATCGAGGAACCACGCGGCCACCTTGCCCGAACTTGTCGGCAGCAATTGGTTGTTCACCGGGTCGAAGATGTCCATGCCGTCCATGTGAACGACGAACTCGCCGGCGACGGCTTCCACCCGCGTGCGGGGCGCGCCGAACACGGTGAACAACTGGCTGCGCGGCGTCTCCTTCAGTAACCCCTTCATGCCGGGGTTGATGTCCGGCCGGATGTGGGCCAGGTGGACTTGGAGGTTCTTGTGCGGGTTCTTCCCGGCGTGTTCGTGAACCTCAGCGGAGTAGTTGAACGCAGCCACCACCAGCACCTCGTACCGCCGCGCGGCGGGGCGGATGAGCGGTTCCAGCATCTGGAGCGTGAACGGGCCGTATTGCGGGCCGAACACCACCCCGACCGTCAGTTCGCCATCCGGTTCCGGGTCGGTCTCGCCGCGAAGCACCCAACGCCCCTCGGCGTGGAACGGGTCGCTGTCGCACCGGCGGAGGCTGCTGAACGTCATCTCCTTGTTGCCGAGGAACCGCACGCCATCGCCTTTCAGGAACGCCGTCATGTTGTCGAGGTAGGCCGGGATGTTCGCCGCCTCGAACTCGTTGGTTCGCTCCACGACCCGCATCATGCCGCCGCCCGGCAATGGGGTGGCCTCCGATAGCGTCATCTCCGGCGGGATCACGCCTTCCACGGTGAACGGCCCGCTGACACGGACTTTCTTGCGGTCGATCTTCGGCTGATCGACGAGTTCCTCCTGCTCCGCGCTCTTGGCGATGCAGGCGTTCACCTCGTCCATCTTCGCTCGCCACGCCTTGCGGTAGGCTTCCACTGCCTTCGCCAGTTCCGCCGGCCAGTCCGGATCGGTGTCGAACGGAACCGTCCAGTGCTCGAACTTCTCCGGCAGCAGCCACCGCCGCCGATCCGCGTCCGTCACCGCCCGCTTGCCCTCGGCGGTTTCCTTCGCCTTCAGTTTCGCCGCGAACGATTCCCGTTGCTTCGCCGTCACCTTGTCGAGCGCGGCGTTGCACTTGGCGAGCGCGGCATCGAGGATCGGCGCGTGCTTGGCGAAGATCGGGTCGAGGTTCTGGTTCTGCGCAATGCTCTTCAAGGTGACGTGCGGCACCGTCTTGTAGACGAACCCCTGACTCGGCGACGCCGACTCATTGGCCGGCTTGCCCGCGTCGCGCTTGATCTCGTAGTAGTCGAACTTTGCGGTCAGCAGTCGTTGCCGGGCGATGGCCACCGCGACCCGGCTGGTATCAATGGTGATCCACCGACGCCCCCACTGCTCGGCGACGTAAGCCGTGGTGCCACTCCCACACGTCGGGTCGAGAACCAAATCCCCAGGGTCCGTCGTCATCAACATGCAGCGCTGGATAACCTTTGTTGATGTCTGCACAACATATAGCTTGTCCATTCCGCTGCCAGACGCAGTGTCATCCCAGAAGTTTGAAACTGGGTTCACTGGGTTGTCGCGGGCAAATCGAACATAGTTGAGTGTGTTTCCAGCTCTTGCTACGCGATTTACTTGCAGCAATCGAGCCATGCCATCAGGATTCGTTGACCAACTTCGACCACCAGTTGGCATGAAATCCTCGGCCTGAAAACGAATTGAGTATACACAACTCGGCGTTCGCCCAGCCGCAAGGAGTATCTGGTAACGCAGGAGATTATCTGGCGTTCCCGTTTCCGCAGTCACCTCCGCTCGGCGGTGTTCCCCTGAATCCAATTCCACCAGTTTGTACGCATCGTCACCGACAAACTCCTTATCAAGAAATAGTGTCCGCCGCTTCATTGAGTGAATGTCTTTCGCGTACCAGAGTGCGTAGTCAATCACTTCCGGCATTTCTCCTTTCCCCAATCCAGCGGTTTTCTTGATCGAGATCGATGTAACCCAGTTGTCCACACCGAAAACTTCATCAAGAATCGCCCGGACTCGATGCTCATTTTCATCCCCGATCTGCACGAAGACGCTGCCGGTGTCGGCCAGCAGTTCCTTAGCGGCAATCAACCGGTCGCGCAAGTAGCTCAGATAGCTGTGGATGCCGAGGTGCCAGGTGTCGCGGAACGCCTTCACCATCTCCGGTTCGCGGGTAAGGTCGGATTCCTTGTCTTTCACGTCCCGCTTCCCGATTTCCGGCTGGAAATTGCTGGGATACTTGATGCCGTAGGGCGGGTCGAT
>JBBRUO010000440.1:0-5520 GCA_038247725.1 Gemmatales bacterium | reverse complement strand
GCCGTCACCGATCTCGGACAGCCGGAGCGGTTCGGTCAGCGGGAAGGCCGTGCCCGGCCCGTAAAAGACGCGGTAGCGGGTGTCCGGGTCGGTCTTCATGTCCGGGTCGGAATAGGTTCCGATCGGTTGCGCGGCGAACGGCTTGTTTTGCGCGCTGTCCCACGGTTGACCCAAGTTCATCTGGTTGTAAACCGCCCCTTCCTCGATGTACGGTAGCATTTCCACCCGCCAGCTCAATCGGGAACCCCACTCGCTCTCCGGCACCGGCGGGGCCAACGGCGGTTGCACGACGGGGGACGGCAGATGTGTCATCGTGTCCTCGTGGTTGTGCATCGCGAGTCCGATATGCTTCAAGTTGTTCGACACGACCATCCGGCTGGAAGCCTCCCGCACCTTGCGGACGGCCGGCAGCAACAGCGCGACCGCGACCCCGAACAGGGCGATGCTGGCGACGGAAAGAACCGTGCCGGCGATGGCCATCCCTTTGCCGGCCCCGCCGACCCGCTTCGCCCGGCTCAGCCCGATGATGCCACAGATGAGGCCGGGAATGGCCGTCAGAACGACGACGAGCGCGATGAGGCCCAAAACGAGCGAAGCCATCGCCGCGCCGTTCGTCGGCGGCGGTTTCCCTTCCTGGCGCTCTCGCGGTCGGTCGTACCTCTCGCGGGGGCGGTCGTCGTACCGGTCATCATCGTCGTCACGGTCGCGTGTCATGTCAGTTACTCTCGGAAGGTCAGCGGGTGTCGCTTCGACGGCGGGCAACCCGTACACTGTCCGTCGCCCAAGCCCCTGTTGTACCGACAACGCCATGCCCGACGCCATTCCCGAAGCGGAAATCGTGACCCCTCGCCCGGCCCCGCCGGCCGGCCGTAAGTTCCCGTGCCCGGCGTGCGGCGCGCGACTGGACTTCGACCCGAGCGTGCGCGGGCTGAAGTGCCCGTACTGCGGGTACGAGCAGGCCGTCCAGAAGGGCGACGCCGGGGACGTGCTGGAGCGGGACATCGACGATTACCTCGGCCGCGAGGAGGCGCACGGCAAGGCCATCCCCGGCCGCGAGACGCAGACCCGCTGCCCCGGTTGCGGGGCGGTGGTGTTGCTGGAAGAGAAGGTCCAGACCGAGCGGTGCCCGTTCTGCACGACGGCCCTGGAAAACAAGCCGGAATCGGCGGAAGGCATGATCCCGCCGGAGTCGCTCATCCCGTTCGGGGTGGAACTGCGGGCGGCCCGCGACGGGTTCTCGAACTGGCTGATCAGCTTGTGGTTCGCCCCCAGCCAGTTGCGCACCGCCGCCCGCCTCGGCCAACTCACCGGGGTGTATCTGCCGTACTGGACCTACGACGCCCAGACCGTCACCTTCTACGACGGGCAGCGGGGCGACGACTACTACACCACCGAGACGTACACCACCCGCGACGCCCAGGGGAACACGTCCACGCAGACGCGGCAGGTGCGGCACACCCGCTGGCGGTCGGTGTCCGGCGACGTGGCCCACTTCTTCGACGACGTCCTCGTCCCGGCGTCGCACAGCGTGCCCGACGACCTGCTCGGCCGCGCCGCCCCGTGGCCGTTGACGAAGCTGGAGCCGTTCCGCCCGGACTACCTGAGCGGGTTCCGGGCGGAGCGGTATTCGGTCGGTCTGAAAGAGGGGTTCGGCAACGCCAAGCAGATGATGCAACCGGTCCTCGACCGGCTGGTGCGGCAGGACATCGGCGGCGACCACCAGCGGGTGCATTCGCAGAAGACGCGGTACTCGGCGGTCACGTTCAAGCCGCTGCTGCTGCCGTTCTGGGTGGCCGTCTACCGCTACCACGACAAGACGTTTCAGGTGCTGGTGAACGGCCACACCGGCAAGGTGTCCGGCTACCGGCCGTACAGTTGGATGAAGATCGTCCGGGCCATCCTGCTGCTGGCGGGGCTGATCGGCGGCATCGTAGCGCTGGTGTTGTGGCTGCGGGGATAAGGCGCGACCCCGAACGACGACGACCCCGCCGGTGCGGGGGGCACCGGGGGGTCGCGGAGCGGGAACCGGGGTTCCCGCTCGTGTCACTTCAGCAGCTTCTCGATCTCGGCCTTCAGCAGCGGGCCGCTCTGGGCGTTGCGGTTGATCACCTTGCCGTCCTTCCCCACCACCAGGATGTGCGGCACCATCTGGATGCCGTAGGCGACGGCGAGCGGGGAGTTTTCCAGCCCGCCGGCGGCGTACAGGTGGGTGCCGGCGAGGCCGGCCGCCTGGATCGTCTGGGCGGCGGTGGCGGCCTGCTCGTCCAGGCTGATAGTGAGCAGTTGCACCTTGCCGCCCATCGCCTTGTCCAGCTCGGCCAGCCGCTTCAGCTCGTCGGCGACATCACGGCCCCAGCTCGCCCAGTAGACCACGACCGTCGGATTGCCGACGAGTTGGGCCGAGGTGAACGGCTTCCCGTCCAGGGTGGTGCCGGACAGCTCGAACGGTTGCCCCTCGCTGGACAGCCGCTTGACCGCGCCGGCGGCCTTGGTGGCGGCCGAGTGGGTCGGGTAATCCTTGGCCAGCTTCTCGTACCACTCCTTCGCCTTGGCCTCCCCGTCCGGCCCGGAGAACTCGCTGGCGAGGGCCAGCCGCTGCACCGCGTCGGGCGCTTCGGCCGTCTTCGGGAACGTCTTCACGAACGCCTCCAGCGACTCCCGCCACCACGCCTGTACCTTGGCCGCCTCGTCGTTGTTCATGGCGGCGGCGGCGGCCGACAGCTTCGCCCCGTACTCGGCGTTCAACAGGCGGAAGGTGACGAACGAGGCGGCGTCGGTGGCCCCGGCGGTGCCGGCGATCTGCGTCTGCCACGCCTTCAGCTTCGGCATGGCGGTGGGGTTCGACGGGTCCACCTCGGCGGCGGCGGCGTAGGCCTCGATCAGTTGCCGCAGCCACAGGAACTGTTGCGCGCCGGCCGTCTTGGCGACGATCTGCTCCAGCACCGCCGCCCGCGCCAGGTGGTACTGGGTGGCGTCCGCCGGGGTGTTCGCGGCCGGCGGCTGGATGCCGCTCAGTTGCGTCACCTCCGCCTCGATCTCCTTCGGGATGTTGGTGACGTTCTCGTCCGTCGTCCCCGGCGCGCCGACGGTCGGCCCGTCCACCACCTTCCACGCCCGCCCGATGAGCACCAGTTCGCCCGTCTGGAACACCTCCGCCTTCTTGTCCTCGGTCTCGATCAGCACGGCGGCGGTCTTGTGCTTGACCAGGTCGTCATGGCCGTTGAAGGCGTCCTTCGGGGTGGTGTGCGGCAGGCCCAGTTGCAGGTGGACCCACTTCGCCTTCGGCGTCAGCTTGAGGGCGGCGGCGGCGGTTTGCAGCTTGGCGGCGGCCCCCTCGGTCCGCTTCAGCAACAGCGCCGCGTCGGCCGCCGGCACGCCCAGCTTCTTCAGGTCGGCGTCCGTTGGCAGCAGGGCGTCGTGCCGCTTCTTGTCCTGCGAGATCAGCGCGGCCAGCAACTCCTGGCTCAACTCCTCCGGCGACATCACGTACCACGTGGTGATGGTGCCGGTCTTGTTCGGGTCGCCGCCCCACTTGCCGCCGTTCGCGCCGAGCCAGCGGTACTGGTCCGGCCGGCCGCTGCCGTCGGAGTCGATCTCCCGATACGACTCGACGCCGTCGAGGTAGTACGAGAAGATGTTCCACTTGCCGGTGCCGGTGCTGTCGATGAACTGCCGGACCGGGCGACCGGTGATGTCCGTCACCTTCACGCCGCGGGCCTTGCTGCCCGGCCACTGAAGCGCCTCCGCCTTGCACCCGGCGAGGTCCGCCCCGGTCGGGGTGGTGACGGCCACCCCCGACTGGTTCGGCAGCCGGGCCAGCACGTCTTCGACGCGGGGGGCCTGGGCGGCCGCCGTTCCGGCGAGGAGCACGACTCCGGCTAGTGCTCGCAGGGAAATCCGTTTGGTGAACATCGCGGCCCTCCTGAACTGTGCGAACCGGGCGTCCTCCCGGCTTGGCGGTGCTGACCGCTCTTGTGTTATCGACCGCGCCGACGGGGGGAGTTGAACCGGATCGGCGGAAGTGGGCGATCCGGGCGGGGGCAAAAAAGTGATCGGAAATGCCGAACACCGGCCTTTCGGCCGGTGTTCGGGGTGGTCAGGTCATCCGCCGGCCATTACTTGCTCGGGGTGATCTTGCTGACTTCGCTGACGATGGTCGCGATGTCCTTGTCGGTGATCTTGCCCTTGCCGAAGGCGTGGTTCACCTTGCTGGTCCGCTCGGTGTACAGGACGACGGTCAGGTCGGCGTCCTTGGCCACGTTGTACTTGTCCGGGCCGGCCGGGTTGTCGATGGCGAGGACGACGTTCTTCAGCTTCAACTTGTCGCTGATCTCCTTCAACTGGTCGGCGGCCTTGTCGTCGTCGGTCAGGAACACGACGTACGAGCCCATGTTGCACTTGCTGTTGGCGGCGGTCACTTTTTCCAGTTCGGCGATCAGCTTCTGGGTGGCCGGGCACTCCGGGGAGCGGGCGAACACCATCGCCACCGGGTTCTCGCCGTTCGAGCAGTACAGGCAGGCCTTCTTGCCGGCGCTCTCGCCGTTCACGTTGAGCGGGTGGAACGGGCCGGCCAACTTCTCGCCGGCTTGCGGGCCGGACTTGATCTCGGCGGCGACCACGAACCCACCGGCGACGGCCACGGTCAGGGCGGCGGCGGCGGCGAACAGTTTGCGAACCATGCGTGCAATCCTCTGCGAAGAGTTGGAGAGACCCGACGGCCACACGGCGACCGTCGCAGTCATCATAGACGGACCGGCGGCGGGAAGTATTCGAGGCGGCGAAAAAATCCCGCCCCCGATCCTACCGCATCCGAGCCGTCCGCCGGGTTAGTCGCCGCTCCGATCCATAACCTTACCCGAACACGAACAATTCCCCGGAGAGTCCGCCGTGGCCGACATTCGCGAAACGCAACTCCTCGTCATTGGTGGCGGCCCCGGCGGGTACCCGGCCGCCCTGCACGCCGCCGACCACGGCATGCAAGTCACCCTGGTGGACGAAGACCCGAAACTCGGCGGCGTCTGCCTGAACCGCGGCTGCATCCCCAGCAAGGCGCTGTTGCACGCCGCCAAGATCATCCACGAGGCGAAGGAAGCCGCCGAACTCGGGCTGACGTTCGCCGACCCGAAGATCGACCTCGAAAAGATGCGGACGTTCGTCCAGCAGAAGGTGATCGGCAAACTGACCAGCGGCATCGCCCAACTGTGCAAGGGCCGCAACGTCACGGCCGTGCGCGGGCACGCCGCGTTCGTGGACGCCAACACCGTCGAGGTGACGGGCGAGGCCCCGCAAACCATCCGCTTCCAGAAGTGCATCATCGCCACCGGCGGGGTGCCCGCGGTGCCCAAAGCCTGGCAGATCGGCGACGACCGCGTCATGGACAGTACCGCCGCGCTGCTGCTGCCGGACATCCCGAAGACGCTGCTCGTCATCGGCGGCGGGTACATCGGCCTGGAAATCGGCAGCGTGTACGCCGCGCTCGGCAGCAAGGTGACGGTCGTCGAAGCCCTCGATTCCATCCTC
>JBBRUO010000439.1:0-5523 GCA_038247725.1 Gemmatales bacterium | reverse complement strand
CGCGGGCGGGTTGGTCAACTCGAACGGCCCAGTCAGCGCCGTCGTCCAGTTGGAGTTCCCACCAGCTATGGTGATCGTCACTCCAGACGAGCCTCCGGCGCTGACGGTCGCGTCCGCAGTAAAGTTGCCCATAGTCAAGGTGCCGAAGTCGCAGTAGACGCGGTACGTCTTGCCATCACCGGGAAGGCTCATGGTTCCGTTCGGGGTCGAAGTGGCCTTCTTCGGTGGGGCGACGACCGGCGCAGTGTAACCAACACTTGAGATACTGATGACCTGGGCCGTCGCGGTATCCGCCACCGCACCCGTTAGCATGACCACTGTAGCGGCGCAGATCAAGCCGAATCTCGTACTCATGACCGCCTCCAATCCTGGTGAAAGCTCGTTGGTGTTGCCGACTTAGTAACAAACTACCAGGGGGGGGGGCGCTCGAAAACAAGCCCATAGCGTGACTTTCACCAAACCTACACATTGAAAAAACCCCAAGCCACGGGGCCTGGGGTTTCGGGAACCCATGCCATCATGGGCACGGTTCGGCGGTTGTTGTCACTTCCCGCCGCGGACGGTGCCCGGCGGCAGGTCGGCCAGTTCCACCGGCACCGGGGCGTAGTGGCTGAACTCCATGCTGAAGCTGGCCTGCCCCTTGGTGGCCGAGCGGAGGTCGCTGGTGTACCCGAACAACTTGGCCAGCGGCACCTTGGCCGTCACCTGCGCGACGCCTTTGTCCTCGCTGGTCTCTTCGATGAGGCCCCGGCGACTGCTGATGTTGCCGGTGATCTGCCCCTGGTAATCCTTGGGCGACACCACCACCACCTTCATCACCGGCTCCAGCAACTGGATGCCGGCCTTGTCCTGGGCCTCGCGGAACGCTTCCAGGGCGCACATGTAGAACGCATCTTGCGACGAGTCCACGTCGTGCATCTTGCCGAAGTGCAGGTCGAACTCCAGGTCCACGAACGGGAACGGGTACTTGTACCCCTTCTTCGCCCCTTCCCGGAGGCCCTCCTCCACGCTCGGGATGTACTGCTTGTCGATCGCCCCCTGGGTGACGCTGTTCACGAAGTACACGTTGTTCGGGTCCGCCTTCACCTTCGGGTCGTTCAACTCCTCGATCTCCTTCAGCTTCGCCTCGATCTGCTCCGGCGACATCGGGGTGTACTTCACCGCGATGACGGCGAACTTGCCCCGGCCGCCGGTCTGCTTCTGGAACTTGTACTCGAAGTCCACCGTCCGCGCGAGACTCTGACGGTACGCCACGCGGGGCTTGCCGAGGACCACCTTCTCGGCGTCGTCCTGCGGCACGCCGATGGCCCGCTTCAGCTTCTCGATGCTGATCTCCAGGTGCAGTTCCCCCATCCCCGACAGGATCGTCTCCTTCGTCTCCTCGTCGGTGTGGGTCTTCAACGTCGGGTCGTCCCGCACGAGGCGGTTCAGCGCCTCGCCGACTTTGCCGGCGTCCAGCAGTTTGCTGAACTGCAGCGACTGCGCGATGACCGGCTTCGGGAACTGGATGGCTTCCAGCGCCACCGGTTGGTCCGCGTCACTCAACGTGTTCCCGGTGAACGTGTCGGCCAAGCCCATGGCCGCGACGATGTCGCCGGGGCCGGCCTTCTCCAGGCTGATCCGCTTGTCCCCCATCATGCGGTAGAAGCGGGCGATCCGCTCCTTCTTGCCGGTGGTCGTGTTCGTGTACACCTGACCGGGCAGCAGTTCGCCCGAGTACACGCGGATGTACACGAGATCGCCGTTGGTCTCGGCGACCGTCTTGAACGCCAGCGCGCTCATCGGCTCGGACGCCTCCGGCTTCCGCAGGAAGACTTCCTTCGACTTCGGGTGGGTGCCCTCGACCGGCGGGCGGTCCATCGGGCTGGGCAGGCAGTCCACCACGAGGTCGAGCAACTGCTGCACGCCCTGGAACATCTTGCTGCTGCCGCAGTGGACCGGGGTGAAGGTGTTCTCCAGCGTCCCCTTGCGGAGCGCCCTGAGGACCATCTCCACCGTGACGTCCTTCTCCTCCAGCATGGCCTCCGTCACCTCGTCGGAGGCGGTGGACACCACGTCCAGCATCTCGGCCCGCCGCTTGGTCGCCTCGGCGGCGTACCGCTCCGGGATGTCCTCGATGAAGAAGTTCCGGTTCGTCTTGTCGGCCGTGTCGCGGCGAATCAACTTCATCCGGATCAGGTCGATGACCCCCTCCAGGGCGCTGTCCTGGCCGGCCGGGATGGTGACGACGCACGGGTTGGCGTGCAACTTCGTCCGCATCTGATCGACGCACGCCCAGAAGTCCGCGCCCATGCGGTCCAGCTTGTTCACGTAGGCGATGCGGGGCACCCGGTACTTGGTGGCCTGCCGCCACACGGTTTCCGACTGCACCTCGACGCCGCCCTTCGCGCAGAACACGCCGATGGCCCCGTCCAGCACGCGGAGGGACCGCTCCACCTCGGCCGTGAAGTCCACGTGGCCGGGGGTGTCGATGATGTTGATCGCGATGTCGCCCCAGTCGATCGACACGGCGGCGCTGTTGATGGTGATGCCCTTCTGACGCTCCAGCGGGTCGAAGTCGGTGGTGGTGTCGCCGTCGTCCACGTCGCCGAACTTGTGCTTGGTGCCGCTGTAGTACAGAATCCGCTCCGTCGTGGTGGTCTTGCCGGCGTCCACGTGGGCCATGATTCCGATGTTGCGTACTTTGTCGAGCATCTGCGTCGCCGGCGTCTTGTGGGACCGGCACCTCGCGAAAAGGGAGTCGGCCGGCGGACCTGCCGCCGGACGGGGAACGCGCGTGTTCCGCCGCATGGGGAGTGAGCCGACGCCGGCGGCGGGGTTCGCGCCGGGCGGTCATCTTCAATCCGCCATCCCAGAATCGTATCGGCCGGCGGTTCGGAGTCCACACCGACCGGATGAAGGTTCCGCGAAGTCCCCCCGGCGGCGGACGGTCGCACCACGGTCCGAGGGCCAATCCCTAAGGCGTTGCGACAGCGGATTTTGGCGAACCCGGCCCGCCCGCGCCGTGGGTGGTTCGAAATTCGTTGGGATTCCCAGACACCCACGGCCCTGGCGGACCGGGTTCGCCCAGAACTGCCGAATCCGCTCTCGTACACGAGACGCGAATCTTGCTCTCAATCAGCCGGAGACGCCGGCGTCCAGTTCGAGTAACCGTTTGCCGAGCGGGGAGTTCGCGAGCGACTGAGCGGCCGCTTCGGGAATCGAGTTGTCCTCCACGCGCAGAACGAGGAGCGAGCGGAGGTGTTCCGACCGGCCAAGGGCCTGGCACGCCTCCGCGCCCGGGTGATTTTGGCTCAAGTCGAGCTCCACTAGGGGTCCGGACGCCGGCGACCCGGCGAGCAACTCCGCCCCTTGAAAGTACAGGTCGTTGTCCCGCATCCGAAGCGTGTGAAGTTCCGCCGGTTCGCGTTCAAGGAGCGTTTCCAACCCGGACGGGCCGAAGTGGTTGTGGCTGACATCCAGGATGCGCAGACCGTCGAGGACGGTTGCCTTCTTGGCGAATAGTCGGGCACCGGCCTGCGTGATCTCGCAGCGGTCGAGGCGGAGCGACTTCAGTTCGCGAAGACATGGCACCACCGCCAGGTATTCCGCGCCGACGGCTTTGAGGACATTCTCGCCGATGTCGAGCGATTCCAGTCGCAGCCCCTTCCGGGCAGCTTCGAACTCGGCCATCGCCTGTCCGTCCAGTTGGGTATCGCGCAGGGCCAGGTGTTTCAGCCCGACCGCGTGGGGGGAGCGCAGCAGGGCGCGCAGCCCTTCCCGGCTCAGGTTGTTGCCAGAAAGAGTGAGCGAACGGACGGTAGCCAACCCGGACCAACCCATCAGCGCCTGTAGCCCTGGCGTGGTGAGTGAGTTGCCACCAGTGTATCGCTCGTGCCGTCAGGTCGAGTTCCTCCAGCGCGGTCAGCGACGCCGCATCCGCGAGAACGCCGGAGTAGTAGGCGTTGATGTCGCACCCCGGCAACCGGAGTGACCGCAGGTTAGCCACGTGTGGCGAGGCAAGAAGTTCCCGGAGCGAAAAGCCCCAAATTCCACGTGCGGTCAGTTTCCGTAGTGTGGCCAGGTGTGGCGACTCGGCCACCCACTCAAATGCCTCGTTCTCGGGCGTTCCCGTCAGGGTCAATTCTCGCAGCTCGGCGATCGGCTTGACGGTCTTCTTCCCCCCGCGGCGGCGGGGCCAGCGAACCGTGACGGCTTCAACTGGGGCCACTGCCCGACACGCCTGGGCGTTCTTCCGCATCGCCTCGAAGTTGGCGAACGACACCTCGGCGACGATGCCGCGCTGGAACCCCTCCCACCGCGCGCCCTCCACCGCCGGCATCTCCGACAGCCACTGCTCACCGAACTTCGTCAACAATTCTTGTTCCCGCAATCGGAGCGGCACTTGCAGCGGATCCCAACTCGGCAGCCGCGCCCCGTCCACCTGCACGCGGATGAACTCGGCGCGCTCCTCCCGGCCGCTCTCCTGCATCCAGTCGGCGTACACGAGGCGCGGGATGTCCTCATCGATGCTGGCCGCCATGTAATCGAGGAAGCCCCGCTCCGTTTCGCCAGTCACGGCAATCCTCCAGGATGGGGGTGAGACAGCCAGCAACTTCGGCGGCCACGCCCGCCAGGTCCCGCGGCACGTCCCGTTCTGGTGTAGACTTGACGAAGTCCATTCACCGAGCCGAGCACAGCTTCGTTTCCCACCACGACTCCGGCCCGAACAGTTCCAGTGCGTCGGACACGGGGCGACCCAGGTCCGCCAAGTACGCGGCAATAGACGTTCGCACTGCGTCCGCTTCCATCGGCACAACCGTGAGCAACAACCGGAGGTCGTCGAAGTCCTTCGGCCTCCAGCCCAACATGCCGAGGTGTCGGATGGCCTGCACTTTCTGCCCGACCACCGCTTCCGGTCGGCACACCCGCACCCGTGCCATCTCGCCACACGCCGTCGGCAGTTCGCCGACCACCGGGGCAGGGCGTGGGTATGGGCCAAAGGTGATGTCCACGTTGAAATCGATCTCGACCCCGTCGGCCACGCCGGAGGCGAACACGCGGATTCCGGGGTTGCCGGTTTCCAACCAAATGCCCGTGACCCGCAGCCCCTCCTGATCGAATGTCACCCCGTCGTTAAGCGACTCCAAGAACACCGGAAGGAACCGCCGACTCGCCGCTTCGATCTCGAACGGGAATGTCGCCACGAGGTCGAGGTCGCCTGCTGGGTGAGGGATCGGCCAAAACCAATGCCGCAGGAGCATCCCGCCACGAAGAACGAACTCGGCGACATCGTGGCAGCGAGCCAAGCGTAAGAGAACGCCTTCGAACAGGCGGTGCCGAATCGCGTCCGGAACGGCGGGGTCAGTAAACATAGAAGGGAGTGTAAACACTGAATTCGGTGAGGTCATGAACGGCTTTGCGGTGTCAAGCGGCGTGGCGGCGGTAGGGACGGCCGGGGCGGTTCGCGAAGAACCGCTCCAGTCGGCCGTCCTCGCTCAGCAGCGCCGCCCGCACCTGCAAGATCGCCTCCGCACCGGCCGG
>JBBRUO010000438.1:0-5525 GCA_038247725.1 Gemmatales bacterium | reverse complement strand
GGCGGCGTCGTGGAAGCAGAAGGCGACGAACCGGGTGGGCGACAGTGCGGCGACCTGGGTCGGCTCGCGGGGGCTGTCGCCGGGGCGGCGGGTCATGGCGGCACCTGGATAATAAATGTGACATTGTGTACACTATATTTATATATGGGTGCCGTTTTTGATTTGTCAAGTGAACCCGCCGGAATGGTATCCGCGAGGTACTACCGCGCCGGGGACGTGCGCACCCCACGCCTTCGGCGTGGTCCTGTTCCAAATGCTGACGGGGCGGCTCAACGCCGCTCCGGAACCGGCTGGTTTCCAGGGTTTCACCCCTGGCTACACTCCGCCACGCCTCCGGCGTGAAGACCGCTCTGGGTCCGACCGCGAATCCGTGTTGACGAAACGGCGTGTCGGTCACGAGCATTCACCGCGGAGCGGTGTCGGCCTTTAGCCAAGGGCGGAATCCCCTGGCGGCTTACCTCACTCCGCCCATTTGACGAAGGCTTCCAGCGCGTAGTACTCCGGCAACCCCAGGGCGTCGAAAATGGCGGCGGTGCCCAGGTTGCGGTCCTCCGCCCGCTGCCAGAACTCGCGGCGGTCGGTGCCGCCGGGGAACATGGCCTTATCCTTCTGGCTCTGGTGGCGGAAGATCGCCTCCTTCTTCCGCACCAGCACGTCCGGACTCAGCGGCACCGCCATCTCGATCTCGTGCGGCTCCCACTCCTCCCACGCCCCCTTATACAGCCACACATCGAACATCTGCTGCCGCGCCCGCACCTGGCGGACGGCCTCGTAAATGGCCTCGGCGCAGGTGCGGTGCGTGCCGTGCGGGTCGCTCAATTCGCCGGCGACGTAGATTTGCGCCGGCTTCAACCGCTCGAACAGGGCGATGATATCGTCAATGTCTTGCGGTTGAATCGGGTTCTTGTTCACCGTGCCGGTGCGGTAGAAGCGCAGGTCCATGAACTCCAACCGCTCCGGCTGGATGCCGCACGCCAGGGCCGCCGCGCGGGCCTCGGTGGCGCGGATCATCCCTTTGATGGCCAGGATTTCCGGGCTGTCCGGCTGGCCGGGCGTCTTCTTGTCGAGGAACTGGTTGGCCCGCTCCTTCATGGTGCCGGCGGTGCTCTTCTCGGCGTCGTCGCCGAACGCCCCCAGGAACTCGTCCACGAAGTCCACGAACCGGCGGGCGTCGTGGTCGAACACGGCGATGTTGCCGCTGGTCATGTACGCCACATGCACTTTGTGCCCCTGCTCCACCAGCCGGATGATGGTGCCGCCCATGCTAATCACGTCGTCGTCCGGGTGCGGGGAGAAGACGAGGATCGTCTTCGCTTCAGGTTTCACCGTTTCAAGTTTCAAGTCGGCGGGCGCATCCGTCTTGAAACTCTGAAACTTGGAACCTGAAACCGGCTGACCGGCCGGGTACGGCTGGATGGTGGCCAGCCGGTCGTGGAACACCGCCTCGCCGATCCGCTCCGCCGGCCCCTTCTCCCGCAGCAGTTCGTACAGGTGGTGCTCGCGGAAGTCGTCGTCGTTCAGCTTCTGAAGGCCCTTCCGCACCGTCAGCGACAGCCACACGACGGCCTGCCGCACCCGGTCCGGCGTCCAACTCACCGGCCCGACTTCCCACGGCCGCTTGACGGCGGTGGTCTCGGCGGCGGCGGCCGGGTCGAGGACGAACACGGCGTCCGGGTGTTCCTGCAAGAAGCTGGCCGAGATGGCCTCCGTCGGCGGCAGTTCCACCGCCTTGTACAGCACCGGGGCCTTGTGTTCGCCGAACGCCATGAGGAACACTTTCCGCGCGTCGGCGATGCTGGCCACGCCCATCGTGATCGCCTGGTTCGGCACGTTCTCCTCGCCGAAGAAGCCGGACGCGGCGTCGCGGCGGGTGATGCTGTCGAGCGTCACCATGCGGGTGCGGCTGTTGCGGGGGCTGCCCGGCTCGTTGAACCCGATGTGCCCGGTGCGGCCGATGCCGAGGATCTGGATGTCGATGCCGCCGGCCTCGCGGATCTTCCGCTCGTAGGCGATGCAGAAGTCCTCCACTTCGTCGGGCGGGAGGGTGCCGTCGGGGATGTGGATGTTCTCCCACTTGATGTTGACGTGGCTGAAGAACGTCTCGTGCATCCACTTGAAGTAGCTGTGCGAGTCCTCCCGCGGGATGGGGTAGTACTCGTCCAGGTTGAACGTCACCACGCGGGTGAAGTCCAGCCCCTCGTCCTTGTGCAGGCGGATCAGTTCGCGGTACAGGCCGACGGGGGTGCTGCCGGTGGCCAGGCCGAGGACGGTGTTTTTGCCGGCGGCGTTGCGGGCGCGGATCAGCTTGTCGATCTCGCGGGCGACGGACTTGGAGGCGGCCGAGCTGGTGGGGAACAGCAGGCACGGGACGCGGGTGTGCGGGAGCGGGTGCTGGGTCGGCGGCGGCATGTCGGTCGGCATCCGGGGAGTGGAGCGGGCGGCGAGTGGTTAACGTATGCCCGCCGCGCGCGGGGGGAAACGCCCGCCGCCCCCGGCGACTGCCGAGGGCGGGAGTGGGAGGCAAGAACAGGCGTCATACCGGGTCGTGTTGATTCCTAACTGTAGCCGGCCTCTGCGAGGCAGGGATCCCGCGAGCTGACCGCCTTCCCCGACCGCGCCCTCGACTTGCTGAAGGCTCCACCTTCGATCTCTGAGTAGCCGACCCTAGAGTTGACAATACCATCGAGAACGGTACTTCACGAGCTGATCCCAGATCTTCTGCGCGATCTCGACGCTCAATCCGGACTTATTGAGTTTCTTGGCTTCGTGGAGGCCGCGCGCGCACTCTTGCAGCATGGGATGGAATGCGTTGAACAGGGTGACGTAAGCGATCTTCAGGTCGTGCTCCAGGGCGGTCCGGTTTTTGGTGTAGCAGTCGATTTGCTTTACGATTTGAATATTTTGCTTCCACAAAGCCGTCAACGCCAGTCCGATATCGGCCTTCGTTTTGTTCGCCCGCCGCGCCAGCAAGGGGTGTGCGGTTATGGGGACACGGTGACATCTGGCCCCTCGGTGGTTGGCCCCTTGCTGGCGCGGCGGGCGAACAAGCAGAAGAAATCTCCCCTCCCGGTTGCTCCGCAACCGACCTCCCCTCAACGAGGGGAGGTGTTAAGACTGGCGCGCCCGCAACGTGATGGGGCACCCCTGGCGGGTTCATGGATCAAGCCGGCGGCCTGGGCTTTCGGGGGCAGCCCTTCGGGCTGAAGACAAGACTTCTCCAGACCGCCAGCACCGCCTGCCGGCGGTGCTCGTCCGACGTCAGCCGGCCGTACCGGGTCAGTTCGACGGTGATGTCCACGAACCCGAGCAGCGCGCCGGACCCGCAGGCGGTGCTGCCGGCCTCGGCCGCCTGCTTCCGCGGGTGGTGCAGCAGCTTCAATGTCGGTGACGGCGAAAGCGCCTCCGGCGATAGAGTCACGCCAACCCCGGCAGCTTGCCGAAAAGGAATAAGTCCGACAGTCTCCCTCATTCGGAACAATTGTCACGCAGACGAGGTGTCGCATGTCCGAATCCCGTGGCAAGACTATTCCCCTGTCCCTGCCCCGCCGGTGGGTGGGCGACATCCTGCACTTCGGCAAGGACGTACCGATCATCACCGGCGAGCGGGGGGTGCGGGTGAAGAAACTCGTCGCCGCGCGGCGGTCGGTGTCGCACCCGCCGAGCTGGCAGGCGATCATCCTGAAGGCGTTCGGGCTGGTGTCCGAGCGGGTGCCGGAGATGCGGCGGTCGTACCTGTCTCGCCCGTGGGCCCGGCTGCACGAGATGCCGTACAGTGTCGGCACGGCGGTCATCGACCGCGAGTACGAGGGCGAACGGGCCGTCTTCTGCGCCCCGCTGCTCTACCCGGAGCGGTTGCCCCTCGCCGAGATTCAGCGGAAGTGCGACGCCTGGAAGGTGGGGCCGGTGGCCGATCACGGTCCGCTCCGCCGCCAGGTGCGAACGACCAAGCTGCCCCGGTTCCTCCGCCGCGCGCTGTGGGGCTACGGGCTGAACTGGTCTGGCTACTTGAAGGGGCGGTACTTCGGCACCTTCGCCGTCAACTGCCTCGCCGGGATGCGCGGGCGGATCACGCAGATGTGCTTCCCGGTGACGACGTACCTGTACTACGGCGTGCCGGAGAAGGACGGCACCATGCCGCTCCAGTTCGGGTTCGACCACCGCGTGTACGACGGGTCCACCTGCGCCCGCGCGATCGGCGTTCTGGAAGACGTGCTGTCCGGCCCCATCCTGGACGAGGTGATGAGCGGCCCGCCGCTGTCGTCGTCCGCGCTGTATTCCGCCGCCGCCTGATCGGGAAACGAAAAAACCCCCGGCGGTTGCCGGGGGTGTCGGGGGAAGATGGTTACGGGTCATCCGCCCTCGGGGTGTTGCTTAGTTGCAGCCGCCGCAGCCGCCGGAGAAGACCGCGGTGCCGCAGGTCGGGGTGCAACCGGTGTCGCACGACGAGCCGCGACCGCCCATGCCACCGAACCGGCTGAAGAGGCCGGAGATGGCCGCTTTCTTGCGGTCGATGATCCGGCGGAGGATCCCCGGCCGGTCGGCTTCGCAGACGTCGGCACAGCCGTAGCCGGCCACGCCGTAGCTGCCGCACGGGTCGCCGCACGGGTCACCGCAGCCGATGCCGGTGGACACGGCCACTTGCCGCTGCACTTGGGTCGCCACCATCTTGGTGACGGTACACATCTCGGTGACGGGCACGGTCACGCACACCTGACGGGTGGCCTGGACCGGGACCGTCTTGGTCACGTTGCAGGTGTACGTCTCGTTGCGGGTCTCCGGGACGCAGCGGGTGGTGGTGCAGGGCACCTGGACCGTCTGCGGCTCGCACACCATGCGGGTGGTGGTGCAGGGCACCTGCACCGTCTCGCACACCATGCGGGTGACCGTCTTCGGGCACTGGACCGTCTCGCACACCGTCTCGTAGGTGCACACCTGCTTCGCCACGCAGGTGGTGACCGGCACCTTGCGGCAGGTGGTCACCGGCTCGCACACCGTCTCGCACACCGTCTGCTTGCGGCACACCGTCTTGGTGGTCCCGCACCGCGGGGTGCACGGGTCACGGAACGACTTGAACCGGTCCAGGATGGACGGCCCGACCGTCACCGTTTCCGGCACCGACACCCGGTGCTTCACGGTCTTGCTGACCATGTTGGTCTCGGTCACGGTCTGGTAGGTGGTCTCGTTGACCATCACCGTCTTCGTGACCGGCACCCGACGGCTGACCGTCTGGTTGACCATGATCGTCTCGGTGACCGGGCGGCTCACCTGCTTGGTCACCATCACGGTCTCGGTGACCGGGCGGCTCACCATCTGGGTGCGGGACTGCATCACCGTCTCGGTGACCAGCCGGTTCACCGTCACCGCGCGGGTGCGGGTTTCCGGCACCACTTCCGTGCGGTAGCTGGTGTAGTTCTCGGTCTGCATCTGCTGCCTGTACACCGTCCGCGCTTCCTGCACCTGGGTCGGCACCATCACGGTCTCGGTGACCGTCTGGTAGCTGACCCCGCCGGACCCGGCCCCAGTGG
>JBBRUO010000437.1:0-5534 GCA_038247725.1 Gemmatales bacterium | reverse complement strand
TGGGCGCTTCTATCGACGGAACGAAGCCGCCCCCCGGCGAATCGACTGGGTGGCGATTCGCCGGGGGGCGGCCGGTGGGCACGGGCCGGTCACGGGACTAATGGTTGAGGATGAACTCGTTCGTGTTCAGCAGCGCCCAGAACACGTCCTGGTAGTAGGTGGTGTCGAACAGGTACGAGCCGCCGACGCCGACCATCGGGGGCGGGTTCGGCCCCTTGCCCTTGGGCGGGTACGGCCCCTTGGTCGGTTCGTCCGGCTTGTCCGATTTCATCACCCCGCCCTTCTTCATGATGTCCAGCAGGGTCGTCATCTCGACGCGGGTGGCGTGCCGGTTCAGGGCGGTCAGGAACAGGTCGTCCACGACCGCGTGGAAGAACGCTTCCCCGCGCTTGCGGGCGTGCTTCTTCATCGTCTCGGCGACGACCCCGGTGTCCTTCCGCTTCACCTCGTCGTTCAGCTCCTTGCCGTTCATCATCAGGAGGGCCTGGACGATGGTGCCGTTGAACGTCATCTCGTTCCCCTCGTCGTCGCCGAAGTTGCGGACCAACTTGCCGAGCCAGGCGTCGCGGAGTTGCCGCCGCCGGACTGGGTCCTTGCTGGTGACGGCCTCCGACTGGGTGGCGTAGGCGAGGGCGTCGAACAGCGTCTCCGGGGACATCGCCTTCAGGGGCATGCGGGCGAAGTACGGGTCGTACTTCGGGTCGGCGTAGTCCTTGTTGGCGACGTGGGAGAGGGAATACACATCGCTGGTGCAGATCCACTCAAGCAGGGCCTTCGTGTTGTAGTTGTACTTGACGAAGTCGTCGGCCAACTTGTCGATCAACTCGCGGTGGACGATCTCGTTGTGGCTGCCGAAGTCGTCGATGGTCGGGTCCTTCTGGAGACCGCGACCGAACAGGTGACCCCACACCCGGTTGACCTGGGCGCGGGCGAAGTTGTCGTGCCCGACGATGTGCGCGGCCAGTTGCTCCCGCCGCGTTTTGCCGTCCGACAGGCGGGGGCCTTTGGCCGACCCCTCGTCGATCTCGATGGCCGCGTACCCCTTCAGGAACACCGACTTGGTGGCCATCATCTTGCCGTCCCGCCGCTCGAAGTACACCCGTCCGGCCTTGTTGATGGCGTCGCTGTCCTTCACTTCCAGCTTGTCTTCCACCATCATGTTTCGGTTGTTGCCGGTGGTGCTGGTCGGGGTGGCGCTGCGGGTGGTCTGGCGGAAGAAGGCGTTCACCCCCCAGAAGTCCGACTGCTCCAGCCCCTTGATGAACGGGTGGTCGTGGCACTGCACGCACTGCGTCTGGATGCCCAGGAACAGGCGGGTGACGCGGGACGTGATGGGGACCGCGTCGTGGTTGCCGAGGTCGGCCCGCTGGTCGGCCGGGATCGGGTCGCCGAGGTGGACGGCGACGAAGTTGGCCGCCCCGTTCCGGTTCCCGGCCCCGGTGGCGGTGAGCAGTTGGGTGACGATCTCGTTGTGCGGGGTGTCCTTGCTGAACTCGTCGGCCAGCCAGGCGTGCAACTGCTCGCGGTAGACGCGGTGGCTGGTGCGGCTGAGCAGCAGCACCGTCCACTGGTTCGCCCAGTGGTTGGCGAACTCCTCGGAGTAGTTGTACACCTTGTTCTTCTTGCCGTCGTCACCGGCCTTCACCGGCACCCCGTTCACCTTCGGCGTGTACTCGACCGAGTTGAGTAGGCGGGTGACCAGCTTGGCCCGCTTGTTCGGCGACCGGTCCTGTTCGAAGTCGATGACCTCGTCCGGCCCGGCGATGCGGCCGATCAGGTCGATGAAGCAGCGGCGGAGGAACTCCGTGTCCGGGGCTTTGTCGGCCGCCTTCTTGATGTCCGCCGTCTTCCAGCCCTCGACGATGTAGTGGTTGATGGCGTCGGTGGCCGAGCCGGCGAACGGAACCTTGGCGGGCGGGTCGGCGGCGACGGCCGCGCCGCAGAAGCACAGGGCGAGCAAACCGGCGGACGGGCGAAGCATGGGAACACCCTCCTGGGGAGGTGGAAGACCGGGTGATCGGCGGAGGCAACTCCGGCCGGGAGTGGACGACGGCGCATCAGTTCCGTCTATTCTAAAACACGGTTCGTGTGCGGTCTATTACCGTTCGTGCGGAATACCCATCAGACGCTCGCCGACGACGGGGAGTTCCCTTCCCGAGTGAATCCGAGGATCCCCCGTGGACGTGCCGTTGCGAGCGATTGCCGAATACGTGCGCCGCGCCGAAACCGAAGAGCTGTTGGATCGCGTGACGGTCTATCGGGAGTTGACCGAACCGGCGGCCGTGGATCTGATGGAAGGGGAATTATCTCGTCGGGGTGAAACACCGGAGCGGATCGCCGACCACGACCACCGGCGGCGGGCGACGACGCTCGTCGGCACGGACGGAACCGCGTTGCGGTGCTGGCGATGTCCCCGTCCGGCGGTGGTCTGGCGGTGGCGGTGGCACCGTGTATTCGGTCGCCTCCCGCTCTTTCCGCGCATTGTGCGGGAGTGCGACCAGCACGCGGGCGTCGCCCAAACGTCCCCACAGGGCGGGTCGTGACGACTCGGCACAAACAAGGAAGACCGGGACCCACGCCCAGTCCGCAAGCCCCGTGAACTGTCACGACTTCGCTGCGTCCGCCTTCGGTTCGGCGAGGGCCTTCACCTCGGCTTCCGTCAGGAGCGCCGACCGCTGGCCGAGCTGCACGCTCGCCCACGACATCACCGACGGGATGTACGGGAAGGTGCCGGCCTTGATCAGCCCGACCATCTTGGCATCCCGAAGGGCGCGCTCCTTCCGCTTCAGGTGGCCGTTCTCGATGCGGCTGAGCCTCGCGTTCGCCCGCTGGCGGTCCATGCGGGCAGCTGTGGACATGCGGTCGGCCATCGCAACACTCCGATACTCGTGGCAAAAGGTCGAAACCGGAATTCTATTCGCCGGCCTAGTGTTGGGAAGGTGGACACGCCCCCCGTCGATGAAATTCCGCCGCGGCCCGCGCCGCCGCTTGTTCCGGCCATTCCCCACGGTAGCATGGGTTCATCGCCGTGGCGTCCGCCTCCCACCCCACCACGGCCCCCTCGGAGCCTCCCCCCATGTCCGCACGGACTCTACTCGCCGCGATCCTGCTGACCGCCCCCGCCTTCGCCGAAGACCCCAAGCCGATGACCCTCGGCACCATCGAGAGGAAAGACCCCGCCTTCGACAAACTGATCCCGAAGGACGCCGCCATCGATGTGTTGGCGGAGGGCTTCGATTGGTCCGAGGGGCCGGTGTGGGTGAAGGACAAAGCCGGCGGCCATGTCCTCTTCAGCGACATCCCCAAGAACATGATCTGGAAATGGAGCGCGAAGGACGGGTTGAAGGAGTTCCTCAAGCCGAGCGGGTACACCGGCGGGGAGAAGTTCACCGGTAAGGAACCCGGCTCGAACGGCCTCGCCCTCGACAAGGCCGGCAAACTGATCCTCTGTCAGCACGGCGATCGCCGCGTCTCCCGCCTCGACGACGGCAAGTTCGTCACGCTGGCGGACAAGTACGACGGCAAGCGGTTGAACAGCCCGAACGACCTCGCGTACAAATCCAACGGCGACCTGTACTTCACCGACCCGCCCTACGGCTTGCCGGGACAGATGTCGGACCCGAAGAAGGAACTCGACTTTCAGGGCGTCTACCGCCTCGACACGCAGGGCAAACTGACGCTCTTGACGAAGGAAATGACGCGGCCCAACGGCATCGCCTTCAGTCCGGACGAGAAGACGCTGTACGTCGCCAACTCGGACCCGGAGAAGGCGTACTGGAAGGCCTTCCCGGTGAAGGAAGACGGCACCCTCGGCGACGGTAAGGTGCTGTTCGACGCGACGGAATGGGCGAAAGCCAAGAAGCCCGGCCTGCCGGACGGCCTGAAAGTGGATAAAGAGGGCAACCTGTTCGCCACCGGCCCCGGCGGGGTGATCGTGTTGGATAAAGACGGCAAACACCTGGGCACGCTGGCGACCGGCGTGCCGACGGCCAACTGCGGCTGGGGCGACGACGGCAGCACCCTGTACATCACCGCCGACAAGCGGCTCGTCCGCGTGAAGACGACGACCAAAGGCGCGGGGTGGTGACCGGTCAACCGGTGGAGGCGAGGATTCGACCCGCCTCTGCCCGCCGAGCGGCGAGGAACTCCCGCATGGCCGGCAACAGTTCCTCATCTTCGGCGTCGTACACGGACTCGGCGGTGGAACCGCGGGCGATGTTGGCGAACATGCCCACCCACTGCCCCATACGGACCTCGGGGTGCAGGCCGCTCAATTCCGCGAGTATGGTCAGCACCTCGTCACGTTCGGCGGTCATGGGAGTACGTCTCCTATCGTCGGAAGGGTCGAGAAGTCCGAGTTCGATTCCTCGGCCGTAACTTGAACCCGGATGACCGCCCCCGGCAGCCACTTCGCCACCCGCGTGGCACGGGTCACCCCGTCCATCACTTTCAGCCGACCGTTCCCGTCGCGGTGAACCCACGGCGGCGGCATGCCCGCCGTGGACAGCCCGTGCTTCGACAACTGTCGGGTCAGTTTGATCGGGTCCGCGCCCGCCAACCGCGATGGCGGGACGTGGAGCGTCGCGGGATCCACGTCCAGGAACGTCGCCACAGCTCGGCCTCCATTCTACCCGGTGACGCCGCTTCAATCCCGCAACTTCAGGCTCACGTACTTCGTCTCCAGGTAGGCGTCCAACCCTTCGGACCCCAACTCGCGGCCCAACCCGGACTCCTTCATCCCGCCGAACGGGCACTGCGGCGTCGCCGGCACCGGGTCGTTCAGCCCGATGATGCCGGCCTCCAGCCCCTCCGCCATCTTGAACGCCACGCTGATATCGTTGGTGAAGACGTAAGCCGCCAACCCGTAGGCGGTGTTGTTCGCCCGCGCGATCACGTCGTCGATCTTGCCGAAGTCCATAATCGGCATGACCGGCGCGAACGGCTCGTCGGACAGCAACTTCGCGTCCGCCGACAGCCCACCGAGGATGGTCGGCTCGAAGAAGTAGCCCTTGTCGAAGGCCGTGCTCCGCTTGCCGCCGGTCAGGCACGCGGCCCCCTTGCCGGTCGCGTCGGCGATCAGGCCGATGGTGTTGTCCATCGCCTTCTTTTCGAACATCGGCCCGACCTGCGTGGCGGTGTCCAGGCCGTTACCGAGTTTCAGCTTCTTCGCCTCCTCGACCGCCACTTCCGTGAACCGTTTGGCGATGTCTTGATGGACGAAGAACCGGCTGGGCGAGATGCACACCTGGCCGTTGTTGCGGAACTTGCCGATGACGGCCGCCTTCGCCACCACCTCCGGATCGGCGTCCGGGAAGACGATAAACGGGGCGTGCCCGCCGAGTTCGAGCGACAGCCGCTTGACGGTGTCCGCCGCCTGCCGCATCAGGTGCTTGCCGACGGCCGTGCTGCCGGTGAAGCTGACCTTCCGCACCAGCGGGTTCGCCATGAACTCGTCGCCGATCTCGGACGCCGGCCCGATGACGAGGTTCGCCACGCCCGCCGGCAACCCGGCCTCGATCAGGCAGTCGAAGATG
>JBBRUO010000436.1:0-5537 GCA_038247725.1 Gemmatales bacterium | reverse complement strand
GACCTGGTACCCTGTCAAAAACTCTTCTCTTTTCTTTCTTCTCTGTGTCCCTGTGTCTCTGGGGTGAGTCTTCGTTCTTCCGTGCTTCTTTCATCCTTCCCCACCCCACGGGGCTTTGGTCTTGTCGAAGAAGGCGCGCAGCCCGCCGCGGCATTCGTCGGTGAGGCGGGGTTCGGCGCTCGCGTGGGCGAGTTCCGCGACGGGGACGGCCTGCGTCGAACAGCGGCGGAGCAGGGCCTTCGTGGTGGCCAGCGCCTTCGGCCCGCCTTCGGCGAGCGCGTTCGCCCACGCCTCCGCCGTCTTCATCAACTCTTCTGGCGGGACGACCGCGTTAATCAGTCCGATCCGTGACGCTTCTTCCGCGCCGATCAGTTCGCCGGTCAGCAGGAGCCATCGCCCGGCCCGCTCGCCGACGTGCCGCAGTAAGTGCGGCATCACCATCGCGGCGACCAACCCGCGCCGCACCTCCGGGTAGCCGAACTTCGCCGCCGGCACGCTCACCGCCAGATCGCACACGGTCACGAGTCCCGCCCCGCCGGCGACGGCCGTCCCGTTCACCGCCGCGACCGTCGGCTTCGGGCACTCGTAAATCAGCGCGTAGAGTGCGGACAACTTCGCCGCGTCGTCCCACACCAGTTCGGCCTCGGCCGCGTTCTCGACCGTGCCCCGGAGTTCGTCCAGGTCCATGCCGGCGCAGAAGGCGGACCCGTCACCGGTGAGGATGACGCAGCGGGCGAGCGGGTCGGCGGCGGCGCGGGTGACGGCGGCGGTCAGCGCGGCGATGAGGCCACGGCTGAGCGCGTTCCGCTTGTCCGGCCGGTTCAGGGTGAGGACGGCGGCGGGGCCGGCGTGCGCGTAACGGACGAGATCGGACATGGCGGGTGGCTCCGGTGGCAGGCGGGTTCGCCCGGAGTCATGGTATCGCCGCGGGCGGGTCAGAACGTGAACCCGAGGCAGGCGTAGTAGTTCAGGTCGTTCCGCTTGGCGTTCCCGCCGGCGCTGCTGTCGTAGCGGTCCTGCACGCCCAACCGCAAGGTGGTGCCGGTGCCTTTGTCCAGGATGATCTGGTACGCCGCCCGCGCCCGCACGCGGAACTGCCTCCAGTCGTCGAGGCGGGGGTAGTAGTCGAGGGTGCCGATGAACGACTGCCGGTCGTCCAGCCGCCAGGTGAAGTCGGTGCCGAACAGGGCTTCCGGCGTCCACCGACTGGCCGTCCCGTTCCGGCCAATCTGCCGCACGGCACCGGCACCGGCCCGCACCCGCCAGTTCACTTGCTCGTCGTCGATGAGGACGCGGCCGACCCCGCCGTACACGCCGATCAGAAAACGGTACGCCCTCAGTTGGTCATATTCGATGTTGGTGCTGGCGAACGCCGACCACGGGGTGCTGGGGCACAGGATCTCGTCGCGGGCGTTGATCAGCGCCTGCTGCTGTTGGATCATCCCGTTGTTGCGGGCGTAGTTATACAGGAAGTCCGAGGCGAAGATGTTGTTCGCCGTCTTGCGGCCGAGGTTGGCCCCGAGCCGCAGGTTGAACGTCTCGGAGTTCCCTTGCGACCCGTTCACGCCGATTTCCGCGCCGCCCTTCCACAAGCTCGGCGGCGGCGGTGCGGCCGGAAGTAGCCCGCCGGCGGGCGGCGGGAGTCCGGCGGGAGGTCCGCCCGGCGGTGCGCCGACCAACCCGTTGCCGGGTGGGAACACGGCCGGCGGTTTCGGCGGCGGCGGGGCCGGCAGGGGCGGCGGCGGCTTGAACGTGTTGTCGTTGAACGAGCTGTTCCACCCGGTGCCGAAGTAATTGTCCCCGCCCTTGGGCACCGTCTGCCCGAGACTCTGCGAGGCGCACGCCAGCGCCGCCAACACAATCCGCCATTGCCAAACCGACATGGAAAAGGCCCTCGCGCGGTCGGGCCGTGCGGTGCCCGGTGTTCCGGCCGTGGGAATACCTTGCCGGCTGAGGGAATCAAGGGCGGGTGAAATTGGCGGCCGGGTTACCCGGAGAACCACTCGCGGGGGTCCTGGCGGAAGTAGTCGGCGAGGCGGTCGAACACCTCCCGGTATTCGCCACTCAGTCCGTGCGGGTTACAGAAGAACGCCTCGGCGCAGTCGGCGAAGAACTCGGTCTCGGAGTCGCCCGCCTGTTCGCTCAGGAACGTTTGGTGACCGCGAGCCAGTTCGGCGCGGTGGTCGGCGAGGGCGGCCGACATCACCCGCACCCAGTTCGCCTCCGCCTCCGCGCTGCCGAGCGGCGGCGTGCCGTTCAACTCGCCGCTGAGGAAGTCCAACTGGTGGGCGAACTCGTGGACCACCACGTTGTACCCGCCAGCCGGGTCGCGGCTCTCCGCCAGCACGTGGTCCCAAGACAGGATGACCGGGCCGCGATACACCGCCTGCCCTTCCGAAATGGTGTCCGACAGCTCGTCGTCTTCCCAGTTGTCCTCCCGCTGCGGGGTGCGGAAGTCGGACGGATACACCACCACCGACGACACGCGGGCGAAATAGTCGTGGCCGTTGAAGCCGATCAGCAGCAGCGCCGCCTGCGCCGCGACGGTGACTTTCATCTCGTCGGTGATGTGTAGCCCACCGCACCCTTCCCACTCCTTCTCGGCGATGAGGACGCGGGTGGTGTCACGCAGCTTGGCCTGTTCCGGCGGGGACAGCCGCGGGAAGTGGCCGACGTTCCGCGCCAGGATAGCGTCCCACCACGACGGGAACGGCTCGGCGAGCAGCTTGCGGCGACGCCGCTGACGGAAGAACCCGAACATGCGGGCATTATACGCGGCGGCGGTGCTAGAATTTCCCGGAGAGGCTCGAGTCGCGCCGCGAGGGTTCGCCATGTCGTTCGCCGAAGTGCTGGCCGCCGCGAAGGAATTGACCGCCGACGAGCAACGAGAGTTGGCCCGCGAACTGACTGCTCCGCCCGACGACATCCCCGAACACCTGCGGCCGTTCATCCCGCAACCGGGGGCGGAAGTGGCCATGTCGCCGTTCCTTCAAGTCGAAGGCGTGGACTGGAACGCCGTCGGTCAAATTGCGGATCAGTTCCTCCCGCCGCCGGGCACGGTTCCTGAAATGAACTGGCCCATCGAAGCCAGCGCGGAGAACATCGCCGCACTGAAACGGGTTCTGGCAGAGGCGGACGCACGACCGTGAACCCACTCGTCACCCCATACACCCTCGGCGCGATTGGCCCTGGCGGGCCGGCGCTGCTGCCGCTGCTGCCGCTTCGGCTCTCGTACTTCGGCCGCACGCTCGTGCCAGACGGACTCGTCGATAGCGGCGCGTCCGTCAACGTATTGCCGTTCACGCTGGGCCAGCAGTTGGGTTTGGATTGGGACAAGTTGTCGGATGGCGGACCACTCGGAGGCGCGCTTTCGACCGTGAGCACTCGTGCAGTAGTTCTCACTGCCGACGTTGGGACGTTCCCTCGCGTACGCCTTGCGTTCCTGTGGGCGCAAGTCCCTCTGCCCCGGCTGATCCTCGGGCAGTTCAACTTCTTCCTCGAATTCGACGTGAGCTTCTTCGCCACCCGGAGCCAGTTCACCGTCGCCCCCCGGACACCATGACCACACCCACCGCCGTCGGCATTGATCTCGGCACCACCAACTCGCTCGTGGCGTTCGTGGAGGGCGGCCGGCCGGTCGTCGTCCGCGACGCCAACGGCGCGGCCCTGGTGCCCTCCTGCCTCAGCTTCCACCCGGACGGCACGGTCCTCGTCGGCACCGCCGCCCGCGACCGCGCGCTGAGTGACCCCGAACACACCGTGTTCAGCGTGAAGCGGCTCATGGGCCGGACGCTCGAAGACCTGGCCGCCGAGTTGAAGCTGATCCCGCACCAGATCGTCGAACACGACGCCGGCGACGGGCGGAAGGTGCTGCGGGTGCGGATCGGCGACCGCGAACACACGCCGGAGGAACTGTCCGCGCTGATCCTGAAGGAGGTGCGGAAGCGGGCCGGGAACCCGACCAAGGCGGTCATCACCGTGCCCGCGTACTTCGACGACGCCCAGCGGCAGGCCACCCGCGACGCCGGCCGCATCGCCGGGCTGGACGTGTTGCGGATCGTCAACGAGCCGACCGCCGCCGCGCTGGCCTACGGCCTCGACCAGAAGAACGCCGGAACGGTGGCCGTGTACGACCTCGGCGGCGGCACCTTCGACTGCTCCATCCTGAAGCTGTCCGACGGCGTGTTCAAAGTGCTCAGCACCAACGGCGATACGTACCTGGGTGGGGATGATATCGACCGCGCCGTCATGCAAGTGGTGGCGAAAGAGATGGGCGTGGAACTGGACGGCAACCGCGACGTGATGTTGCTGCAACAGTTGCGCGACGCGGCGGAGAAGGTGAAGATCGCGCTGAGCGACGCGGAGAGCGCGGTACTGGTTGTTCCCCCCTCCCCCCTAACCCCCCTCCCGCCAGGGGAGGGGGGGGCCAGCAAAGACAGACCCTTCACCCGCGCGGAACTGGAGAGCCTGCTCGCGCCGTTCATCGACCGCAGCCTCGACAAGTGCAAGAAGGCCCTCCGCGACGCGGACCTGACGGCGAAGGATATCGACGAGGTGGTTCTCGTCGGCGGCAGCACGCGGATTCCCTACGTGCGGCAACGGGTCGCGGCGTTCTTCGGCCGTACCCCACACACGGAGTTGAACCCGGACGAGGTGGTCGCCCTCGGCGCGGCGGTGCAAGCCGACATCCTCACCAGTGGCCGGCGGGACATGCTGCTGCTGGACGTGGTGCCGCTGTCGCTCGGCATCGAGACGCTCGGCGGCGTGGTGGATAAAGTCATCGACCGCAACAGTACGGTGCCGTGCCGGGCGACCACGCGGTATACGACTTATGTGGAAAACCAGACCGCCATCATCATTAACATCTATCAGGGCGAACGCGAGCTGGTGCAAGACTGCCGCTTGCTTGGCAAGTTTAAACTCGGCGGCATCCCGCCGATGCCGGCGCAGTTCGCCCAGGTGGATGTGACGTTCCTGGTGGACGCCAACGGCCAGCTTACGGTGTCGGCGGTGGAGAAGCGGAGCGGGGTGGCCGCGAAGGTGGAAGTGACGGCCGGGCACGGGCTGAGTCCGGAGGAGGTCGAGAAGATGGTGTTGGACAGCGTCGAACACGCGCACGCCGACTTCACCACCCGCCGGCTGATCGAGTTGCGGAACAAGGCCGACGCCGACCTGCGGCACACCACGAAAGCGCTCGCGGCGGCCGGCGGGCTACTGTCGGACGCGCAGAAGGCGACGATTGACGCGGTGTCCGGCGACCTGCGAACCGCCATCGCCGGCACCGACGTGGACGCGCTCCAGCGGGCCGCCGCCGCCTTCAACCAGGCCACCACGCCGCTCGCCGAGTTGCTGATGAACGCCGCCGCGAAACAGGCGCTGAGCGGAAAAGCGGAAGCCGATCTCGACGCCGGCGTGTTGTAAGCGGATACTGATGCCGTCCCGCCGAAGTAGGTCCGGCTCGCCGAGCCGGACTGTTCTTGGTTTTCGGGAGGGCGCGGCTCCCGCCGAGCCGCGAATCACATTCGCGGCTCGGCGGG
>JBBRUO010000435.1:0-5551 GCA_038247725.1 Gemmatales bacterium | reverse complement strand
TCGCGCGTTCAACGCCGACCTGCCGTACGACCGCTTCGCCCTGGAACACCTCGCCGGGGACGTGCTGCCCGACCCGCGGCTTGACTCGAAAACTGGCGTCAACGAAAGCGTCATCGGCTCCGGCTTCTGGCACCTCGGCGAGGAGGTGCATTCGCCGGTGGACATCCGCCAGGATCAGGCCGACCGCTTCGACAACCGCATCGACGTGGTGACGAAGACGTTCCTCGGCCTGACCGTGAGTTGCGCCCGCTGCCACGACCACAAGTTCGACGCCATCAGCACGGCGGATTACTACGCCCTGTTCGGGTTGCTCGAAGGCAGCGCGTACCGCCAAGTGCGGTTCGACGGGTGGGCGAAGAATCGCGAAGTGGCGAAGGAGTTGGCGCGACTGCGGGACGACTACCAGCGACGGCTCGGCGACACATGGGTGGGCGCGGCTCCCGCCGAGCCGGACAAGAAGTTCGCCGCGTGGCTGGGGAACGCGAAGACCGTCATCGATTACGGCGACCTGCCACCCGCCCAGTGGTTCCCCGACGACGTGACCTTCGGCGACGGCCCGCGGCCGGCCGGGGCCGTGCGAATCGTGAACGGCAAACTCGGCTTCGAACCCGCCGCCGCAGCCGTGTTCGACCGCTTCTGGGCCGACTTGAAACTGGCCCCGAACACCGCCAAGGACAGCCAGGGCCTGGGCCGCGCGGTGCGGGCCGGGTTCAGCATTCGCACGCCGGTGGTCAACCTGGAAAAGAAGAAGCTGCACTACCTCGTCCGCGGCGGCGGCATGGCGTTCGCGGCCGTCGGGCAAAGCACGGTCATCGCCGGCCCGCTGCACGGCTCGCTCATCCTGTCGTTCCCCAACGCGGACGAATACCGCTGGGTGACGCACGACCTGAGCGGTTACGTCGGGCAGAAGCTGCATGTCGAACTGACCGCCGACCCGCGCACCGAATTCGCCGTGGCGATGGTGGTGCAGTCCGCCGACGCGCCGCCGGCGGTGCCGTTCGCGCAGCCCAAACCGAAGGAAGTGCCGGCGGCCAAGGTGGCGATGGCCGAAATCGGCTCACTGGTGGACGACCTCGGCAAACAGGTGATGTGGGAGTCGCGCACCGCGCTCGCCTTGTGGGACGGCAACGCGGTCGATTCGCCGGTGTTCGTCCGGGGCAACCCGCGCACCCCCGGCGCGGTCGTCCCGCACCGCTCGCTCGAAGCCATCCACGGCGGCAAGCCGGTCCCTCACACCGCCGGCAGTGGGCGGTTGGAACTGGCGAAGCAGTGGGTGGACCCGACGACGAACCCGTTCTTCACGCGGGTGTTCGTCAACCGCGCCTGGCACCACCTGTTCGGCCGCGGCCTCGTCGCCAGCGTCGATAACTTCGGGCTGCTCGGCGAAAAACCCACGCACCCGGAGTTGCTCGATTACCTGGCTACCGAGTTCGCCGCCGGCGGATTCAAGCTGAAGCCGCTGCTCCGCCGACTGGTGCTAACTGACGCCTACCGCATGAGTCCCACCGGTTCCGCATCGGCCGATGACGCCGACCCGGCGAACCTGCTGCTGCACGAGTTCCGCGTCCGTCGGCTCGACGGCGAAAGCATCCGCGACGCCATGCTCAGCGTGTCCGGCCGGCTGAAGGCGAACGACGCCGGCGGGCCGGGCACGCTCATCCACCTGACGCCCTTCCTCGACGGTCGCGGTCGGCCGGGCACCGGCCCCATCGACGGCGACGGTCGCCGCAGCATCTACCTCGCGGTACGGCGGAACTTCCTGAACCCGTTCTTCCTGGCGTTCGACACGCCGATCCCGTTCAGCACCGTCGGCCGCCGGCAGGTGTCGAACGTGCCCGCGCAGGCGCTCATCCTGCTGAACGACCCACTCGTGCATCAGCAAGCGGAGGTGTGGGCGAAGGCGGTCCTGGCCAAACCCGGCACCACCGCCGACCGGCTGAAGGGCATGTACTTGACCGCCTTCGGCCGGCCGATCGCGCCGGACGAGTTGCGGGAGTGCCGGGCGTTCCTGGGCAAGTCCGAGACCGACGCGAAGGCGTGGGCCGACCTGGCGCACACGCTGTTCAACGTGAAGGAATTCGTCTTTATTCGCTAAGCGAAGCCGAGAGCTTTGAGCGAAGAGTTGTGACTTTGCCGCTCGTGCGAAACGCGGTGAACCGAGTCATTCCTCGCTCACCGCGAGACGGTTGTAGCACAATGCTTTCCGCTCACGGCTCTTCGCTCAAAGCACTCGGCTCTCCAGGAGTTATCTCATGTTCACCCGCCGCGAATGGCTCGCTCGTTCCGCCAACGGTTTCGGGGCCGTCGCGCTGTCGTCGTTGCTCGCCGAGGCGCGGGCGAAAGATGGCGGTGCGATCCCGCACCACAAGCCGACGGCGAAGGCCGTCATCTTCCTGTACATGGACGGCGGGCCGAGTCAGGTGGACACGTTCGACTACAAGCCGGCCCTGGTGAAGTACCACGGGCAAGACCCGGCCAAGGCCATCGGCAAGCTGGAGCCGACGCAGTTCGCCAACGTCGGCAAGGTCATGCAGTCGCCGTGGAAATTCAAACAGCACGGCCAGAGCGGGGCGTGGGTGAGCGACCTGTTCCCGCACCTGGCCGGGTGCGTGGACGACATGGCGTTCGTCAAGTCGATGGTGTCGAAGTTCTCCGAACACACCAGCGCCAACTACTTCCTGCACACCGGCAGCGGCATCCAGGGGCGGCCGAGTTGGGGCGCGTGGTGCGGGTACGGCCTCGGCGTCGGCAACAAGGAACTGCCGGGGTTCGTCGTGCTGAACGGCGGCCTCGTCCCGCCCGGCGGCCTGGACAACTTCAACAGCGGGTTCCTCCCGGCGGCCTTCCAGGGCAGCGTCTTCCGCGCCGGCAACCCGCCCGTCGCCAACGTGGTGCCGCTGGAGCCGACCTCCGCCCGCCAGAAAGCGAAACTCGCCCTCATGCGCAAGCTCGACGCCATGCAATCCGACGCCGACCGCGACATTGCCGCCGCCATCGCTAACTACGAAACCGCCTTCAAGATGCAGACGGCCGTCCCGGAGTTGATGGACATCCGAAAGGAGTCGGCCGAGACGAAGAGGTTGTACGGCCTGGACAGCAAGTTCCGGCAGACCGTGACGTTCGGCACGCAATGCCTGATCGCCCGTCGGCTGGTCGAGCGCGGGGTGAAGTTCCTCGAACTGACGGTGCCAAGTGTCGGGCACGACCGCTGGGACCAGCACGGCAACCTGAAGAAGGGGCACGAGGATAACGCCCGTGCCGTCGATCAGCCCATCGCCGGGTTGCTCAAGGATTTGAAGGGTCGCGGGCTGTTAACGGACACGCTGGTGGTGTGGTGCGGGGAGTTCGGGCGGACGCCGTTCGCGCAGGGCGGGGACGGCCGCGACCACAACCCGTTCGGGTTCACCATCTGGATGGCCGGCGGCGGGGTGAAAGGCGGGGCGAGTGTCGGCGCGACCGACGAGTTCGGCTACAAGGCGGTGCAAGACAAGACGGAGATCCACGACCTGCACGCGACCATGCTCCACCTGCTCGGGGTCGATCACACCAAACTCACCTTCCGCTTCGGCGGCCGCGACATGCGGCTTACCGACGTCCACGGCAACGTGGTGAAGGGCGTCATCGCGTGATCAAAATCAACTATTGGAAATTCGGTGCGTGGTTCGTCGTGCTGGTGCCGGTGACGTGTGTGCTTTGGTGGTTCGCCTTCGAGCCGGCGTACTACTCGCAGCTCGCCATGCCCATGAGAGTTCACCTTGACCGTCCAGCGGGTGCGACGCCAATCAAAGTCGTGTGGTTGATGAGTGACTTCTGGAAAACCCGGCATGGGACCGTGCCCTTGCCGACACGGAAATTACCAAGAAGTGGACTACCCAAGGCGCGTTTTGGACTCCCGAAAGCTTTAACCGCGATTCCTTCGACTTTCGCGTGACGGGCGACGATTGCGGATCAACTTTGGGGATCACCCTCTGGTACGCACAACACAAGCACTTACTCGTCATCGCGGAGTTGGTGGACGGCCGACGGGTGGGCACCATCGCCGACATCCCCGACGCCCGAGACTACACAGAAATGCGCGTCGTGCTGCCCTGAACCGGGGTGGGTTCGGCGACATCAGGCGATAGAATGTTGAGGCACTTCGTGTCGGTCGCTTAGCTCAGTTGGTTAGAGCGCTCCCTTTACACGGGAGGGGTCACAGGTCCGAGTCCTGTAGCGCCCACCTGTTCTTTCGCGCTGCATCCGACAGTATCGACCAGCAGGCGACGGGAACCCAAGATTCCTAGGGTTCCCGTCGCCGCTGTCGTCTCATGCCGGCTCGTGGCGGGTTCTGCTCGCGTCGGATATTGCGTCGCGCGCGCGTCGGCTTCTGCGTTGGCCGCCGAGCCATGACCGCTTGCCTTGTCGAAGTCGCGGTCGAGGACTTGGAGGTAGTGGCGCACCGCAACCGCTGGAGTGTTTCCCAACCACGAACAGACGGCGTGGAACGGGTGGTCGGCCGCGAGGTCGGTTTCGCAGGACGCGCGGAGGTTGTGGAACAGTCGGGGCCACTGGACGAGACCGGCCCGTCGGACGATCTTCTCGAACGTCGTCCGGAGATTGGTGTTATTCCAGCCGCCCGGCAGGTTCGCCGTTGCCCGGTACGCATCTCCCTGCCTGCCCCCGACGACGTACACCGCCCCTTCCTCGGCCAACTCGAACGCCTCATCGAGGTACGGGCGCAGCAAGGCGAAGATCGGGCAGGCGCGGTAAGCCTTGCCCGCGTGGTGTTCGGTCTTCGGGCTGGGAATGGTCATCCGGGCCGTTTTGAAGTTGACGTGTTCCCACTTCAAGCTCAGCACTTCCGACGGGCACCGAAGCCCGGCGTACCGGCACAAGGCGATGATGACCCGCCACATGGGTTTCGCGGCGGCAATCAGTTTCTCGGTGTCGGACAGGCTGATGTAGTGTCGGCGATCTTCGGGCAGAGTTGATGCCGCTTTCACGTCGCGGAACGGGTTGGCGTCGATCAGCTTCACCCTGAGTGCGTGTTCGAAGAACAGCCGAACCGTTTTCAACCGGCGGGCAACGGTGGCCGACGCCAGTTTCGGCTGGCGAGTCTGTTTCGGTTTACGGGATAGGAGGAAGGTGCGGAAATCGTCGGCCCGTTGTTCCGTTACGGATCGCAGGTCGGTATTCTCGCCGAAGAAATCGATCACGTCGTTCCGGCAGGTACGCATCGCCGTGAGGGTGGCCGGCTTCGCGTCGGACTTGCGGCGATCAAAGTAAGCCTTGAGGAACTCGCCGAGTTTGGCGGACTGCCGCGGCGGCACCAGCCCGGCGGCGGCCAGTTTGGCGTGCAGGTCATCCCCGACGCCCCCGACCCACTGGGCCGTCTCCTGGTCCACCGGCAGCCGGCTGCTGACGGCGTTCAGCAGGTGTTCGACCCGGATGCGGATCGACTCCGCCGTCTTCTTGGGCGTCTTGCCCAGGTAGATCGTCTTCCGCTTGCCGTCCGCGGCGGTGAACAGGACGCGGACCAAACCCTGCTTGCCGATCGAGATGCTGGCCATTC
>JBBRUO010000434.1:0-5557 GCA_038247725.1 Gemmatales bacterium | reverse complement strand
GGACGCGATGGAAGGGCCGACGCCGGTGTCGGCGCTCATCCACGCGGCCACGATGGTCGCCGCCGGGGTGTACTTGGTCGGCCGGTGTTACCCGATGTTCGCGCCGGAAGTGTTGCTGACAATCGCGTATTGCGGTCTCGTCACTCTGTTCATGAGCGCCATGACGGCACTCGTGATGACCGACATTAAACGGGTGTTAGCGTACAGCACGTGTAGCCAACTCGGGTACATGATGCTCGCCCTCGGCGTCGGCGGGTGGACGGCCGGGCTGTTCCACCTCTTAACGCACGCCTTCTTCAAAGCCCTGCTGTTCCTTTGTGCCGGCAGCGTGATTCACGGTTGCCACCACGAGCAAGACCTCCGCAAGATGGGCGGCCTGCGGAAGAAGATGCCTATTACTGCGTTCGCGATGTTGGTCGGTGTGTTGGCCATCGCCGGGACGCCTTTCTTCAGCGGGTGGTACAGCAAGGACATGATCCTGTCCTCCGCGCTGGGCTTCGGCCTCGCGCATCAGTCCCACCTGCTGTTATTCGTCGTCCCACTGCTGACGGCCGGGCTGACGGCGTTCTACATGTTCCGCCTGTGGTTCCTGGCCTTTGCCGGGACGCCGCGCGACCACCACGTTTCCGACCACGCGCACGAATCGCCGGCGGTGATGACGCTGCCGCTCGTCGTTTTGGCCGCGTGCAGCATCGGCGTCGCGTGGGGTTGGCCGGTGTGGGACGCGGAGGCGAGCCACCTCGGCCACCTGATCCACGCCGGCGAACCGAAGGTGAATGTCGAAGCGTTCGTCGAAGCGCACGAGATGGCCGAGCAATACCACCTGTGGGCCGGCGGGCTGGCGCTGCTGGCGGCCGTCGGCGGGTTCGCCGTGGCGTGGGCGAAGTACGCCCGCCGCGCACCCACGGAAGCGCAACTGAAGGAGCCGGCCGGCGTGCTGGCCGAGCGGTGGTACTTCGACCGCGCGTATGACGCACTCTACGTCAATGGCACCATCCGCACCGCCCGCGCGTCCGCCGCCTTCGACAAGGCCCCGCCCGACAGCAACCGGCCGACGCTCGACAACGCCTTTAACGCGCTGGCCGGGGGATCGGTCGCCGCCGGGAGCACCCTCGGCCGCGCCCAAACCGGCTTCGTCCGCCGGTACGTGTTCGTGATGGCCTTGACGCTGCTGACCGCGTTGGGGATTCTCGTGGCGACGGTGCGGTAACAGAAGGACCGTTCAAAAAGAGGAACGCGGATGACGCGGATCAAAGCCGGGATGAAGAGGATCTGAACGAAAGAAATTTTGGTTTGCTCCCGGCTTTGATCCGCGCTGAAATCCGCGTCATCCGCATTCCTCTGAATTGCATCCTTGTATTTCAGGACTTTCATGTTTGATGTCTTCCTCGACCCGACGCAACGGGAACTGGACCTGTTCCAGCTCACCCTGCTGGTGTTTCTGCCGGCGGTGGTCGGGCTGCTCATCCTGGCCGTGCCGCCGCGGTGGAAAGAGGTCATGCGGTGGCTGGCCGTGTTCGGCACCGCCGGCACACTGACGGTCACGCTCTGCACACTCATCGACTACCACCGGCTGCTCGACTCGTATTCCGACCGCACCACCCGCAGCTTCTACCACCCGAAGACCCGCCTCGACGACCGCGCCGACGCGCAACTCGCCGCCGCCGCGGCCGCCATTCCGAAGCCACGCCTCAGCGACGACCTGCTCACCCGCCGGCCGTGGGTGTCCAAGTTCGACGTGGACTACGCCCTCGGCGTGGACGGCATCAACCTCGCCCTCATCCTGCTCACGGCGGTCGTGGTGCTGCTCGCCGTCGTCGCCTCGTGGAAGATTGAAGAATACCTGCGCGGCTACCTCGCGCTGATTCTGTTCCTCGAAAGCGGCGTCATCGGCGCGTTCCTGTCGCTCGACCTGTTCGTGTTCTTCGTCTTCTACGAAGTCATGCTGTTGCCCATGTACTTCCTGATCGGGTTGTGGGGCGGCGGGCGGCGGAAGTACGCGGCGATCAAGTTCGTGCTGTACACGCTGACGGGGAGCGTCGGGCTGCTCGTCGCGCTGTTCGCGCTGCACTCAGTGGATGTCCGCGACTTCGTGCCACAAGACCTCGTGGCCAACCGCGCCCGCGAATTGCAGCGCGGCAGCGCCGCCGTGCCCGCCGATGTCGCCCTCGAAAAGGCCGACGTTCACACCTTCGATTACGTCACTCTGTCGAAGGTCGGCCGCGCGGTGATGCTGATCCTCAGCGACCAGGAGGCGCGGCTGAACGGCTCCGGCCCGGACGCGGTGAACCTGTTCGCCCCCGGCGTCAACCGCGACGCGGCCGTCGCACGCCTCAAGGCGCAACCGGTCTGCTCGCCGACGTTCCAGTACGTCGTCTTCGCGCTGCTGTTCGTCGGGTTCGCCGTGAAGATTCCCATCGTGCCGCTTCACTCGTGGCTGCCCGACGCGCACGTTGAAGCGCCGACGCCGATCTCGATGATCCTGGCCGGGGTGCTGCTCAAACTCGGCGGCTACGGGTTGCTGCGGTTCGCCTTCCCGATCTGCCCGTGGGCGGCGGCGGAGTTGGCGTGGTGGGTCGGACTCATCGGCGTCATCGGCATCGTCTACGGGGCGCTCGTGGCGATGGGCCAGACTGACTTCAAGCGGATGCTCGCGTATTCCAGCATCAGCCACATGGGGTACGTCGTCCTCGGCCTCGCGGCGTGGGGTTCGGCCGACCGCTCCGAATACTGGGAGTGGGGGGTGAACGGGGCGGTGTTCCAGATGGTCGCCCACGGCGTCACGGCGGCCGGGTTGTTCTTCGTCGTCGGCGTCGTCTACGACCGCGCCCACCACCGCGACCTGAACCGCTTCGGCGGGCTAAAGGAGCCGATGCCGGTGTACTCCGGGTTGAGCGCGTTCCTGTTCTTCGCCAGCATGGGGCTGCCGGGGCTGTGCGGGTTCGTCGGCGAGTTCATGGTGATGATGGCGGCGTGGAACTTCTCGCCGGCGCTGGCGATCCCGGCCATCCTCGCCACCGTCCTGACGGCGGGCTACCTGTTGTGGGCGTGGCAGCGGGTGTTCCTCGGCGTGAACCCGGCCACGGCGAACTACCCGGACGTGACCGCCCGCGAGGGGGCCGTGCTGTTCCCGCTGGTGTGGGTGTGCGTCGGGCTGGGCGTGCTGCCCGGTTTGCTGATCTTCCAGTGGACGGAGCCGAGCGTCGCCGGGTGGGTCGAGAACCTGGCCAAGCTGAAGCCGTGAGGTGAACCCGCGGGGCGGTCGGCAGCGTCTGCCCAAAAACGCCCGCCCGCCTTTTCCCCGGCGTTCGGCTTGACGAGACCCGGCTGACGTTTACATTGACGCCTTCCGAAACGCCTCCGGTCACGCTGTGGGAATTCCGCCGTCATGTCCACGACCCTAGCCACCCCGTCCACCGCCGACCGCAAGTGGGTCGTCATCGACGCCGCCGATCAGGTGGTCGGGCGGCTCGCCGTCGTCATCGCGAACCTGTTGCGGGGCAAGCACAAGCCGACGTACACCCCGCACATCGACACCGGCGACTTCGTCATCGTCATCAACGTCGAGAAGGTGAAGTTCACCGGCCGCAAGTGGGAAAACAAGAGCTACCAGACGTACTCGCACTACGCCGGCGGGCAGAAGATCATCCCGGCCTCCGAGATGCTGGACCGCCGCCCGGAAGAGATCATCCGGCTCGCCGTCAAGCGGATGATACCCAGCGGCCCGCTCGGCTACAAGCAGCTGACCAAACTGAAACTGTTCGTCGGGTCGCAGCACGACCACCAGGCGCAGAACCCCACCGAATTCAAACTGAGCTAATTGAGCAGTTTCAAGTTTCAGGTTTCAACAGTTTCAAGAAGGCGACTACCCACCCCCAGCGAGGTGCGGGACCGCGATGGCTTCTCGGATTCCTGACACTTGAACACCTGAAACTCTGAAACTTGACACCTGAAACTCCCCGGACTCGCGTCATGGCTGAACCGAAGAAGAAGGCCTCGATCACCTACTACCTCGGCACCGGCCGACGGAAGACCTCGGTCGCGCGGGTGCGGATCGTCGAGGGGAAGGGGGCCATCAGCATCAACGAGCGGCCACTGCTCGACTTCTTCACCGAAGAGAAGGATCGCGAAGCCGTCCTCGGGCCGCTCAAGGTGACCGAGCAGATCAGTCGGCTGGACGTGATCGTCCGCGTCCACGGCGGCGGCATCACCGGTCAGGCCGACGCCATCAAACAAGGTGTCGCCCGCGCCATCAAGACGATGTTCGCCCCGCCCGAAGAGCGCAAGGCGGTCACCCGCAACCACGTCACGATGATCCGGTCGTTCAAGGAACAGAAGAAGGACTTCCCCGGCGCGACGCCCGTCCCCGCGCCGGTGGCCGCCGAGGGTGAAGCCCCGGCCGAGGACACCGCGACCGGGATGGTCAAGCGGCTCCGCGACGGCGGCTTCCTCACCCGCGACAGCCGCATGAAAGAGCGGAAGAAGTACGGCCTCCGCGGTGCCCGCCGTGGGACGCAGTTCAGCAAGCGCTAACGAGGGATGGTACCCCAACGTTGCTCGAACGCCACCGGCCGACCGGTGGCGTTTTTTCGTGGCCAGCCCTCCGTCACTTGATCCGGTACACTGTGTACGCCCCGCCATCGAGTGGGATCGCTTCCAGTCGTTGCGATTTCAGCCCCAAGGCCGTCGGCGCGACGACGTGCGTGACGCCTTCGCGGACGACCTCGTCCACCACCCCGCGCGCGTCCCAGTCGGCATCCCGGAACCAGTCCACGCACTGTGCCACCCGGCGGTGCCACTGGATCACCTCGACATCCTTATACGGGATCGACTTGAAATCGACGTACAGTGCCGCCGCCGTGCGGAGGCGGAAGCGGGCCATCTCGAAGTACACCACGGCCGACGGATCGGGCGGTTCGGCGAACGTGTTCGAGTACACCCCGCGCTTCGCCGTCGGCTTCGGAAACCGCGCCGGCACGAGGTAGACCTCGCCCGGTTCGTGGTGTTCGGCGACGGAATCCAACGCCGGGTTCTCCGCTTCCGGTTCCCGATAGCCGAGGTGGTAGGCGTACACCGCGACCGCTCCCAGGACGGCGGCCGCGAGAATTCCGGCCGACAACGGCCATCGGAACCACGTCGTTCGCTCGGCCAACTTCGCCAGCAACACGGCGGTACACACCGGCACCAGCACCGCCGTGATTCGCCACGGGAACATCAGCGAGAGCGTCGGGTTCTCGGTGACGATCACCGCGACCGTGCCCAGCGCGGCGAGGGTCATCGTCACGCAGAGGGGCAGGAGCAGCCGCGTTCGCCAACGGTACGCATTCGTTGCTGGCAGTTGCTGAGGTGCCGTGGGGGGCACGCTTTCCACCTCCCCTCGTTGAGGGGAGGTCGGCGGCGCAGCCGCCGGGAGGGGAGATGTCTTTGGCTTGGGTGAAGGGAATCGGCCCACCCCCCCCGGTTTAAACGGCCCCCTCCCCCCAACGAGGGGGGGGGGGGGTCCCGGCCGGCCCCCGCCCCCCCCCCAACGGGCAAACCCCCCGGGGTACACGCGGGG
>JBBRUO010000433.1:0-5576 GCA_038247725.1 Gemmatales bacterium | reverse complement strand
TGCCCCTGGGCCTTGCCGTCGCAGTGGCCGGACCCCTGGCTGAACAGGTACTGGTACTCGTACCCCTTCTCCTTCAGCACCTTCGCCATGCGGTGGTTGGCCTCCACCCAGTCGTGCATGTTGTCCTTCATCACGTTCGGGTTGAGCAGGTCCTTGTCGCCGACCTGGATGAACAGGCGGATCGGCTTCTTCGGCTCCTTGGCGATCACCGTCTCGTGGAAGCCCCACGCGCCGTCCGGATACTTCGGGTCGAACGGCCACGCCTGATTCACGAACGTGCCGGTGGTCGTGAGGACGCGGTGGTACAGGTCGTTGCGGAACCACGCCATGATGAGCGCGCAGGAGCCGCCGGAACTGCAGCCCATCGCCGCGCGGCCGTCCGGGTCCTTGGTCAGCTTCACGTTGCAGGTCTTCTCCACGCGCGGCAGCACCTCATCTTCAATGTAGGTAGCGTAGTCGCCGTTCATGTTGTCGTATTCCTTACCTCGCTCGTGCCCTTGCGCGTCGCCCCCGCCGTTCTGAATGGAAATGAGAATAATCGGCGGAATCCGCTTCTGGTGAATCAGGTTGTCGAGGATCGTCTTGTAACCGTTGGCGTGGCCGGGACCGTCGTGGACCACCATGAACGGCGCTACGGTGCCTTCCTTGTATTGTGCGGGAATATACACCCCGACCTTGCGCTTGTAGTCGAAGGGCTTGGTCTCGACGATCAGCGTCTTCGGGTTGTTCGGATCGACCGTACCGAACTTGTCCCGCTTGATGCCGGGGTTGAAGAGCTTCGTCTCCTTGGAGTCGATCTCGAACTGTTGCACCTTCCCTTCGGGAACGCCGGCCACCTTCTTGCGCTCCGGCGCGGGCGTGTACTTCGGCCCGATGACGAAGTTGTCGTCGGCGTCGAGCGGCGGGTTCTCGCCTTCGTTCAACACCTTGAAGGGCGGGGCACCTTGATCGTCAGGCTTGCGCACCGGCTGTGCAGTCGCCACGCCGGAGTAGGCGAGAGCCGCGATCAGGACGAGACGGGAGAGTGTGGACATGAACCCCTCGGCGGTGTGGGAAGGTAGGTGACAGGCCGGCTGTGCTAACGTAGTCACCCGCTTCCGCCCCGGTCAGGCCGATTTTCCGCCCGGCCCGCGCCGGGTATACTGGATGCAACCCCGGAGAACCGAAGCCATGACTGTCACCCTTAGCCCGGCCGTGCAGGCTGACGCCGAATTGCGTGAGCAAATCCATTCGCTCACCCAATTCCTTCAACACGAGGCGGGACCGGTGGCTCGAGCGGCCCACGCGAGTTGGGACATTCGCCCTGGCGAACCGGACATGATCGAGTTCCAGTTGCGAGACGACGCGACCATGCGGCGAGCGTACTTCCGTCGCGACGACCTGCGCGATAAGACCCGTCGCGAGTTGCGCGCGCTCCAGGCCGTAAGCTATTTCCTCGAACAGCACTCCCAACGGAACATGGAGCGGCTGTCGGTGTTAATCGGGCGAATCGCCGCCGAGGAGGAGGTCGCGAATGGCAAGCGTTAGTTCCGTGGCCGAATCCGTCGCGATCCTGAAGGCCGACCACGCAGTCCTACAAGAACGGATCGGCACCATCCAGCGACAGATCGAAGTGCAGGATTACGTCGCGGTGGTGCAGCGGCTGTCGGTTTTGGAAGCGCACCTCGCCGACTTGAAGCGAGCCAAGGACGAATCGGACAAGCGGCAGTGGCAGTTCGTGTACATCTTCGCCGGCGCGATGGCCTCGCTGCTCGTCACCGTCGTCGTCCAACTGGTGCTGGCGATGGTCAAGAAGTGATTCCGCAACGGTATATTGTGGGAAGCCCGGAGGGACTGAAGCCATGACCGCCGCGACGACCGATATGGTAGTAACGATCGACGATACCATCCGCGCCGAACCGGAACTGTTCCGGGCCGCGGAATCGGCGACACGCTATCTCGACGAACAGTTGGCGAGACATCCGGAGGTGTTCGGCGACGACCGGGCACTGACTTGGCAATACCAACGGGAACACCTTGATGGTCCCCGCGTTGCGGTCCTTGACTCCGAGGCCGACGCACTCGGCCACCGATCCCAGCAGCGGTGGCTTCAACCGGGTGAGTTGCTTGATCCGACCCATCGGGACGTGCAAATGCTCCGCCTGTTTCAGGATGTCCTCGGCCAGCGGTGGCGGCAACAAGATGCCATCACCCAAGCCCACCTCCGCGCTCTGGATGCGGAGGAATGACACGGCCGCCTCAAGCCCGACCGAGTTGGCTCGTGATGCCATCGGGAAAGTGAACACTCTCCGCACCGAGTTCGATCTTCTCCGGCGCGAACTCGACAAGTTGGACCTCGGCCGCCTCAGCGAGCGGCTCGCCGTGATCGACATGGCGGTCGCCAAGCTGGAGTAGCGCGGCGAGATGAGCGAGCGGCTTCAGGAACGGCTGGCGGTCGTCGAATCCCAACTGGCCGACATCAAGAAAGCCAAAGAGGAATCCGACAAGCGCGGGGCCAACTTCATCGATGCCGGGATCGGCATCGCCCTGGGCGTCGTCGGCAACCTGATCGTCGCCGCGTTCCGGCGGCCGTGACTGACGAACCCCAAGTCTCCCTATGGCCGACCCGCGTGCAGCGGGGTTCGTCGCGCTCACCTCCCGGCGGTCGCCTTCAGGAACTCAGCCATCGCGGTGTGGAAATCCTCGGTCAGCCAGGCGTTGTGGTCTTGCCCCTCCAATCGCAGGAACCGCTTCGGCTCGTTGGCGGCGGCGAACAGCGCCTCCCCGTGGGCGAACGGCACCACCCGATCCGCCGTCCCGTGCGCGACGAACACCGGGCACGTCAGCGTCGGCAACTTGGCCAGTGAGTCGAACCGGTTGCTCATCAGCCAGTGCGTCGGCAGCCATGGGTAGTGCCACTTCGCGGCGGCCGGCAAAGACGTGAACGTCTTCACCAGCACCAGCGCACGGGGCGGCATCCGCGTGGCCAACTCCGTCGCCACTCCGCCGCCGAGGGATTCGCCGAGAATGACCACATTGGCTGTGGGAATGCCCTTCTCGAAGAGCCATTTCAACGCCGCGATGCCGGCGTCGTAGCAGCCGTCTTCGCTCGGCTTGCCGTCGCTCTTGCCGTAGCCGGGAAAGTCGAAGGCCAGTACCGGCTGCCCGGTCGCATTCGTCAGGTCCGCCATCATGCGCCCGCGGTGGCTCAGGTTGCCGCCGTTGCCGTGGCAGATCAGGATCGCTCCGGCCGGCCGTAGGTCGTCGGTCGGCAGCCACCAGCCGTGGATGCGGTCGCCCGTCGGCGTCGTCAGCCACACGTCTTCGACGCGCTCCGACGGCGGTGCGAGCCACCCCTCGGCGGCCGTCGTCGGGTGGTAAACGAGCTTGTTTTCCAGGGACTTGAACAGCACCAGGATTCCCCCGTAGCAGACGATAACGAAAACCCCAAGCCGGAGCAGGCGGCGCATCCAGGTGCGTCGGGCTGGCAGCTCCCGGCTCATGGGTGTCTCCGACTGTCCGGGCTGAGTCCAACTGTTATACGTCGCGCGGTGATCCGCTCGCGCGACACGGGTGGCCGATATACTTGATGTCATGACACTTGCCGACACGCTCGCCCTGTTGCAATCCGAATTCGGCCCGGCGATCCTCGCCGTCACGCCGGACACCCCCGACCCGTTCGCCGTCGTCGATCCGGCGAGTCTGGTGGCGGTCTGCACCTTCCTCCGTGACGACCCGCGATGCCAGTTCGCGATTCTGAACAACCTGAGCGGCACCGACTTCCTTGAGCCGGACCCGAAGAAGGCGGCCAAGGCCGGGTTCGACCCGCACCTGGAAGTGATTTATCACCTGAGTAGTTTCGCGGTCCCCGGCCGGCGGGTCACGCTCAAGGTGTCGTTGCCTCGCTGGAAAGGCGACGTGGCTGGGGAACTGCCGGAGGTGCCGACGGTCAGCGGCGTGTGGCGGACGGCCGACTGGCACGAGCGCGAGGTGTACGACCTGCTCGGCGTTCGGTTCGTCGGCCATCCGGACCCCCGTCGCATCCTGATGAACGACGACTGGATCGGGCACCCGCTACGGAAGGACTACGAATTCCCGTTAGAGTACCACGATATTCGCTGCCGCTGACCGCCGGACTGTCGTCGTGTTCACTGCGAAGGCGTGAGTTGATCACTCTCGTGGCATCACGGTTCCCACACATTTCGGCCGGCACTTCGCAACCGAAGCCTGGCGCATGGGTTAGATACATTGTGGGCGTTTTCGTGGAACTGGCGGGCGGTTTGCACTACTAACTCCTGACGAGGCGAGATTCTCCCAGCCCGAACCGCGCTCCCACACGGTTCGCCGCGGATCGTCCGCGGAACGAACGAGATCGGCACCCGCTCGCCTCCGACGCACTCCCACCGCCGACCGTTCGGGACATTCCTACTTTCCGACCCGCCGCGAGCCGGCACCGCGCTTGATGCGTAACGGTGTTCCCGCGACTCGACGGGGCCCCGCGCCCGCCCGCCGGTCGGAACCCACCCGGAGTGGTTTCGTGAAATTCCCACTGCTAATGACCCGCACGCTCCGCATCCCGGCCGCCGTCGTCGTGACTGTCGTCGCCGTCTCCTTCACCTATCCCGGCGGGCTGGCCGCCGCCGTCGAGGACTTCCAAAACTACGGCCGGTTTCACCACGAGATGGACACCGCGCGCGACCGCGACGCCGAGCTGGACACCCACTCGGTGGGCCTGTTCGACCGGATCGCGACCAAACAGGCGATCATCCACGAGGTGTTCGCCGGGCGGGTCACGCTCGCCGACGCGGCCGACCGCTTCCTCACGCTGACGGCCGACGACACGCAGGCGATGGACTTCCTCCGCGCCCGGTACGACGGCTCGACTGACCTCGAACGGATGGCCCGGAACGTGATCGAGCACGCCAAGGCGCAGCGGGACGATTCGAACCACAAAGCCGTCGTCGCCCACCTGGATCGCCAGTTCCGCGCCCGGTTCGGCCACCCCCGCTAAGGGCGTACCGCGGCCGGCCGTTGATTCCTCGCCCGGCGATCGTATCCCGTAGGGACCGTGTCGCTGGCGACAGGCGACCCGCTCATCGGGTTGTCCCACGCGACGGGGATCGATGGCGAGGGAATTCCCCATGCGAGCAGTGTGCCTGACGGCGGTGGCGGTGCTGGCAGTCGGCGTCGCGGGGTGCGGTGGCGGCGCGGAACCGACCATCAAGGACTCCATCGCTTCGATGAACGCGATGGCCGACGCGATGAAGGCGGGCGACAAGGCGGGCGTGTTGAAGGCGGCCGAGCGGATGAAGGCGAATCAAGAGAAGATGAAGTCGATCAAAGTGTCCGCGTCGGAGGACAAGCGGCTGAAGGAGAAGTACGAGACGGAACTCAAGGCGGCGACCGAGAACATGACGAAAGCCATGCTCCAGGGGATGACGACAGGCAAGTTCACGCCCGCCGACATGAAGGAAATCGGCGCGGCGATGAAGGCGATGAAATAACGGTTCCGTTCTCGGCGGCGGGGGTGATTCCCCGCTGCCGCGTCATTTCCCGACCGGCAGCGTGACCCCTTCGCCACTCCGCGGGAACTCCTC
>JBBRUO010000432.1:0-5587 GCA_038247725.1 Gemmatales bacterium | reverse complement strand
GGTCAGAACCCCGGCCCGGAACGACCAGACACCCAGGCCTCACGGCCTGGGCTGACAGAACCGGCCCTTCAGGCCGGAAGAGACCACCCTGCTCACTCCCCGTGCGTGCGTAAAACAGGGACATCAGTTCCAGCATCGCAACACGAACCCTATTTCCCCAGCGGGCTTTTCAGTTCGACCGGGGGCAACTCACTCGCGGTGCCTTTTTTCTTGGCTTCCGCCTCGCGGATGCGTTTGTCCAGTTCGTGAACCGACGGCACCTGATGCTCCGGTGGGATGTCCTCGTCCAGTTTCGCCACCTTCTTCACCGGCTTCGGGTTCTCCAAGGAGGCCAGCGCGCCGCGGGCCAGTTTCATCCCCGGCTCCAGTTGCAGCGCCGCCCGGTATTGGTCCTTGGCCTCATCGGTTCGCCCCTGCACCGCCATCGCGAAGGCCAAGTTCACCCGTGCCTCGGCCTCGGTGCCGGTCTTCTGGAAGGCCGCGTGCCCGTCCGGGAAGCGGCCGGCGGCGCACAGCGTCAGCCCCAGGTTCATCCACGCCCGCTTGAGGTCGGGGTGACCGGTGACGACGTGGCGGAGCGTCTCTTCGGCTCGCGGCCAGTCGCCCCGGCAGTAATAACTGTAGCCGAGGTCGGTCAGGAGTTCGGGGTCGGCCGGGGTCGCCTTCAAGGCGATGTCGTACTCGACCTGGGCCTTGGTGAACTCCTCCACTTGGTCGTACAGGACCGCGAGGCGGCGACTGATGTCCGGGCCGAGGGCGGGGTCGGCGGCCCGCGCCTTCAGGTACAGTTCGATGGCCACCTGCGGCTGGTTGTTCTTCTCCATCTCGTGGGCCGTGCCCAGCCAGGCGACGATGGCCTCCTTCACCGGCAGTTCGGTGATGTTGGAGTCGCCGCCCTGCGGCCCGACGAGCAGCGGCAGCTTTGCCGAACTGCCGGGCAGGACGGATTGCATCGAATCGGTTCGTGTTCGAGACGGAAAGTACTTGCACCCGACGGAGCCGGCGAGCAGCCCCAGGCCGAGAACGGCCACCATGCGACGTGTCATCCGCAATCCCCCGTGTGGCGTCGTCTCCCCCGAAACGACTCCGCCGGGGCGATAGCCACCCCGGCGGTTCCTGTCAAGTAATTGTCCGAGCGAATCGGTCAGCGGCCGAAACCACCACCGAAGCCGCCACCACCGAAGCCACCACCACCGAACCCACCACCGCCGAACCCGCCGCCACCGAATCCACCACCACCGCCCAGGCCGCCACCACCGAGTCCACCGCCGCCGAGGCCGCCGCCTTGAATCATCTGCGGGTAGATGCGCTCGCCCTCTTCGCCGAAGAGCCCTTCGGCCGTCGGGTAAGCGACGACGACGCGGTCCTTGGCGTTCTCGACGTTCGCCTTGGCGAGGAGGTCGATGACGGCCGCCTTGCGGGCGGCGTTCAGGGCGCGGCTTTTGGCAACCCCCTCCGGATCCCTCTCGTCGGGCGGCACCGGCTGAATGACGACCGGGAACGACACCGCCGGCAGCCGCCGGGCGATCTGCTCGATGTGCGTGGTGCCGAACGGCCCGAACTCGGTGGTGCCCTCGGTCCATTCGTTGTAATAGATGGCGAAGTCGTCCGCCTCGGCCTTGTCCGACTGCCGGTTCAGGTAGTTCAGGGTGTGGGCCCCCGCCGGCGCGGGGATGGCCCCTTTCGGGATGTCCGAGCAGTTGTCCACGCACAGGTTGTGCAGGCGGGCCCCGAAGTGGCGGCCGCAGCGGCCGTGGCCGGGGCCGGGTTCGCAGCCGTCGGGGACGACTGAGCGGGACGCGCAGCCGGAGCCGGCGGCCAGCCCCAGGCCGGCGGTCCACGCCAGGACCGACCGGGGGGTGAGAAACGGGAACGGGGTCATGGGTCCGATCCGTGGAAGGTAGGGGAAGGGCGGGCCGCGTCCGGGCGGCCGCGCGGGGTGTCGAGGTTAGCGGCCCTGGGTGGTGGCGCTGAGCGGACGGGAGAGCAGCTGCTCGGAGTGGCCGGTCGGCCCGACCAGGTACAGTTGCTCGCACCGGCGGTACCGGAGCATCCGGTGGATGTCGGTCTGCACCGACGCGCGGTAGTCGTAACTGCGGCGGCTTTCCAGGCGGCCGTGCAGGTAGAACTCCAGGTCGCCCGGCTCGAAGATGTCGGAGCCGGGGAGCGTGCTCAGCTCGTTCTGGTTCAGCGGGCGGACGATCTCCGGGGTGATGAGCACCACCAGTTCTTGCTCGCCGGACTGGATGCGGTCCACGCCGAACAGCCGGCCGATGACCGGCAGATCGCCCAGCCCCGGCACGCGGGTGGCTTCGGCCGCCAGGTTCGTCTGGATCAGCCCGGCGACGGCCAGCGTTTGCCCTTCCCGCATCTCGACGGTCGTGGAGAACGTTCGGGCGTTCAGGCCGGGCACGTTCGCCCCGCCGATGGCCGCCCCGGCGCTGTTGTCGCGGGTGCTGACGGTGGACTGGACCGTGAGGCGGACGCGGTCGCGGTCGGTGATGAACGGGGTGAAGGAGAGTTGCACCCCGAACGGCACGAACTGCACCCCCTGGATGCCGCCGCCGAAGCCGCCGCCGAGGCCGCCGCCGCCGAACTGCCCGACCCCACCCAGTACCGGCACCGGGAACTGTCCGCCGGCCAGGAAGAAGGCCGTCTGCCCGTTCAAGGCGACGAGGTTCGGCTCGGCCAGGGAGCGGGCGTAGTTGAGCGTCCGCAGGGCGTTGATGGAGATTGGCACGCGGCCGCCGTCCAGGCTGACCGGCAGGTTCGCCGCCACCGTCCCGGTGAGTTGGCCGAACACCTGCTGGCCGACCGAGTTGTTGATGCTGAAGTTCACCCCGATGCTCCGTGCCGCCGCCCGGTTCACCTCGGCCACCATCACCCGCAGCATGACCTGGTGCTCGCCGGGGATGCGCAGGTTGTTGATGACGTTCGGGCCACCCGACTGCTGGTAGTTCTCGGCCCCCGGCGAACCGGTCGGGTTGGTCGGGTCGTTCGGGTTGGCGGCCCGCCCGCCCGCCACGACCGGCGTCTGGAGGGCGGACGGCACCCCCGTCGTACCGGGGGCGTTGGCGCGGAGTACCCGCATGATCTGGGTGGCGTCGTAGATGTCGTGCGCCTGTCCGGTCACCATCAGCTTGTCCCCGACCAGCGTCAGCTTGATGCGGCTGTTCGGGAAGAACTTGTTCACCTCCTCCTCGAGCGCCTTGTACACCCGTTCCAGGCGGGCCTTCCGCTCCGGGTCGGGCAAGACGCGGAGCAGGTAACTGAGAACTTTCTCCTGCCCCTTCTCGTTCGGGTCGGTGAACCACAGGTTCAACACCGTGGTGCCCGCCGTGTTGCCGACGATGGTCAACTGCTTCGGCTGGATCTGGTTGTAGCTGGCGATGGCCGGGTCGCCGAGTTGCACCTGCGTCGGCACGTCTTTCAGGATGATCAGGCGGGCGCGGCCCTCGATGAGGTCGAGGGTGTACGCCGGGTCGATCACCTTATCGACGAACCGGCGGGCCTCGGCCAGTTCCTTCTCGGTCGGCACCGGGGTGGTGCCGACCGGCCCCGGTTGGCCGAGCAGCGGCAGTCGGATGCGGTCGTCCGGGAAGGGCCGCGGCACCGGCAGCGGCTGCGGTTGAGGCTGCGGCATCGGCTGCGGTTGAGGTTGCGGCATCGGCATCGGGGCCGGTTGCTGGAACATCACCGGCAGCGGCGGAGCGGTCGGCACCGTCGGCTGCGGGGCGAACTCCTGCCGCACCGGCTCGATGACCAGCGGCGGAACGGAGGGCTGCTCCGGGCTGGCGACCAGCGGCACCGCCGTGGGAGCCGGCATCTCAGGAGCGGCGGCCGGCGGCGGCGGCGGCGCGACTTCTCGCTCCGGCAGGGGCACGGGGCTGAGCGGCGGGATTTCCGGCAGGTCGATCCCTTCCGCCGGCAGGACCTTCCGCCGTTCGGGGTCATCCGGAGCGAGGGGCGGAACGGGCAGGAAGATCGGCACATCTGGTACGGGCACCGGGACCGGCTCGGCGGTCGGCCCTTCGGCCCCCACCGCCCACCCGCCCAGCATGAGAAGCCCGAGGCCAGCCAGCGTCAAGAACCGTCGCACGGTGTTCGGCTTCCTCACGAAGCCCCGTCCGGGAGCCGCAGTTTCGTCCATTCGCATGACTTCCCCTCGTGAGTCGATAGGCAGTATGGGACGGGAGAGCCGATCTCCCCCTTGGCGTCCCGTCCCTTGACCGTTGCCCGAGTTGCAGGACTTCGTGTTGGAGTCTTCGGCATAATTGATACGGTCCTTGAATTGGCCGGGGGGTTTTCTCCGATATGCCGAAAAATGAGTCACGCCCTGGGCTGATGTGGCTCGGAGCGATCTGCGAGATTCGTCGAGTTGGTGGAGATGGAGGGCCATCCAGAGAACTCCCTGCCTGCAAAGCGGGATTTCTGTCTCTCGCGGTTGAGAATTCTTTCATCCAGATCAGGCGGTGCGGACCGGTTTTCGAGATGGATACAATTCGAAAGATCTTGCGGCAGAAGTGTTTGCGTCAAAATATCACGAAGGAATCATCGTTTATTCCCTGGCGATAAAAGTTTTTCGTGTGACGAAGTGGTTTTTGACTTGAAGTCGTGACCTGGTCGCGTAGTATTGCGTTCGTGGAGGCAGCGTGAGCGGTTGTAAGGCAAAGAACCGGAGCCAACTGCTCTGGTCCCAGGCTGACAACAGTCCGAACCGTCTCAAGCAGTCAGATGGATGACGTGGTTGTAGCGGAAGAAAGTGCTGAAGGTGGAGACGAGCGAGAGTCGGAAAAGAAAAAGTTGGGGATTTCGGAACTCTGAGGCAAGTTGGAAGTCTAACCACTCGTAAGTGAAAATTGATGGGCCGACAATAGTAGTGACTGTAGAAGTATAATAAAGGGGTGTGGGTCTCGGCGAGGAGGTCTTGGGGTAGTTACCAAGAACACCACACCCCTCAATTAGCTATAGTGCGTGTCCTGGGGGAATGCAACACATTTTCCCGCTTTTGGTCTCCCGCGTGGTTGAGGCCGACCGGACACGCAGATGAACTTTCCCAGCATTTCGCTGGGAAACAATGGTAGTGACGCCGCTGGGTTCGTTTTTCGCCTGTTGGGGTAACGGGCCGAACCTGGGTTATCGGTGTCACTTACGAGGAGACGTTTCAATGTTCAGCCGCCTCATGAAGGACGAAGCCGGTTTCGTGGTCAGCGCCGAGCTGATCTTCATCGCCACCCTGCTCGTGATCGGCCTGGTCGCCGGTTGGGTCGCCATCCGCAACTCCGTGGTCAGCGAGCTGACCGAAGTCGCCCAAGCCATCGGCTCGGTCGATCAGTCCTACAGCTTCAACGGCCGCTCGAACTGCGCCAGCATGACCGCCGGCTCCGCCGCGACCGACACCTACAACTCGCTGCAGAGCGGTGCCGTCGCCGCGGTCGCCAACCCCATCAGCGTCCTCGTCTGCCCGTAATTGTCTCGCCCGAGATGATACACGAGCGGGTTCCGGCCTTCCGGAACCCGTTTCCGTATCCCGACTGACTCCCGAACGCCCTTCGCACGTCGGATCCGGCACTCACCCCCTCATGCC
>JBBRUO010000431.1:0-5589 GCA_038247725.1 Gemmatales bacterium | reverse complement strand
TACCGGTCTCGGTCACCTCGACGATGGCGTCGGCCAACTTCGGCGGCTTCACCTCCGTCGCCCCCCAACTGAACTCCACCTGGGCGGTGACGCCGTGGCTCGCCAGCCACCGCTTCGTGATGTTTACCACTTCGGTGGCGATCCGCTTGCCCTCCAGGTCTTTCGGGGTCCGGATCGGGCTGTCGTTGGGCACGGCCAGCACCCACCGCACCGGCTTGCGGCTCACTTTGCTGAACACGAGCTCGGCCAACTCGGTCACGGTCGCGTCGTTCTCGATGACCCAATCGTGCCCGGTCAGGCCGCAGTCGAGCGACCCGTTCTGGACGTACCGGGCCATCTCTTGCGCGCGGATCAGCGTGCAATGGATCTCCGGGTCGTCGATGCCGGGGTAGTAGCTACGGCTGGCGAACGTCAGCTTGTATCCGGCGCGGCGGAACAACTCGGCCGTCGCCTCTTGCAGCGACCCGGCGGGGATTCCCAGCTTCAGCACATTCTCGGTCATGGAACCATCTCAGGTAAGGAATTCTCTTCGTTATTGGTCTTCAGATAAGTATTGTCAGTCTGATTGGGGAAGTCTTCTTCCACCAAGTGCTTGCTTTTCCGGCCTGAAGGGCCGGTTCTCACAGCCCAGGCCGTGAGGCCTGGGTATTGTTGGGGGTAAGGATTTCGGCCCTGTAAGGGCCGTTCATGACGCGCCGTGGACGGCCCTTACAGGGCCGGGGTTTCTCTCCGACGACGGACCCAGGCCTCACGGCCTGGGCTGTGAGAACCGGCCCTTCAGGCCGGAAGAACAGCACTGACATTGCTGACCTGACGACAAATAACAAAAGCGATCAACGGCTCACTTCTGCCCATACACCGCCGCCGGGTCGAAGACGCGGTCGCCGACGACCGTCAGTTCCTCGTCCGCCGTCAGCTCGCGGAAGAAGCAGCTCTTGTAGCCCTCGTGGCAGGCCGCGCCACCGAGTTGCGTCACCTTCAGCAGCACCGCGTCGGCGTCGCAGTCGATGAAGATGCCCGTCACTTCCTGCACGTTCCCGGACTCCTCCCCCTTCCGCCACAGCTTGTTCCGGCTGCGGCTGAAGTACACCGCCCGGCGGGTGCGGACGGTCTCGGCGAACGCCTCGGCGTTCATCCACGCGATCATCAGCACCTCGCCGGTGGCCGCGTCCTGGGCGATGGCGGACACCAGCCCGCCAGCCTTGTCGAAGTTCAGCATGTCTCGGACCTCACGGAATTCGCGCTCGGCCTGGCCGCGCGGTTACTTCTTCTTCGCGCGGCGGGCGAACGCCTCGGCCACTTCGGGGCGGGACAGCACGATCAGCGCCCACAGGCCGAACCCGGCCGCCGGCAGCGCGAGCAACAAGCCGAGTGGCACCATGACACACAGGCTCGCCCTGGTCCCGAACGACGCGAACGGGATCGGCAGGGTGCAGGTGAGTAGCGTACACAATCCCATCACGGCCGTGGTCATCGCCTGCGCCCGGTTCCGCACCCGCTTCATCGCACCGCCGCCGCTGGCGATGATAACGAAGTACATCGAGCCGAGCGTCCCGGCGACTGCCCCGAGGATCATGAGGAGGACCGCCCGGCTGCCGCTGCCGTACGGGTTGTTCAAGTCCAGGTAGCCCGTGACCGCCACCAGGAAGCCGCCGACGATGAGAACCAAGAAGCCGACCCACCCGGTCCAGATCAGACCGTTGGCGGGGCCGGCGAGTTCGCGGCGGACGACCCGAAGCGGGTCCGGCCCGCGGTCGTCCTCGCGGTCGAGCCAGTGGCGGGGCGGTACGACGGTGTCGTTGACGTAATCCGAATCGTCGTCCCAGCGGCGGGCGACCGGGGCACGCCGCGCCGCGACGGTCTGTTTCGCGGCCGGTGGCAAGGCGACGAACCGCTCGCGGCACTCCGGACACGCGACCGTCTGGCCCCGGTCGGCGTCTTCCACGGTGAGTTCGGTGGCGCACGTCGGGCAGCGGGCGACGAACATGGGCGCGGCTCCGGCCGGTTCACAGGAACATCTGGAATTTGCCGGTGGCTTCGAACGCGTTCGGGAGGTGCAGGATGGTCGGTTCGGCCCGCTCCGGCGGCCACGCGATGGCGATCACGTCGAACCGCAAGTCGGTACCCAACAGCCGGCGGCGGGCCAGGAACCGCCGGGTGGCGTCCGTCAACCGCCGCTGCTTCGCGCGGTCCACCGAGGCGGCGGCGCGGTACGGGTCATCGGTCGATGTGCTGCGGACTTCAACGACGACGAGTGTTCGCTGATCGAGGGCGATGAGGTCGAGTTCGCCGCGGCGGTCGGACACGTTCGCGGCGAGGATGCGGTATCCGAGGGTGCGGAGGAACGTCGCCGCGGCCCGTTCGGATCGTCGGCCGAACCACCGCTTCCAGAACGGCCAGCGGCGGAACTCGGCGGGCGGCGACGCGGCGGGCACGGGAGAACTCCGCGGGGGTATCAGGCGAACCCGGCCCGCATGGGCCGTGAGTGATTGGCTCCGAACACCCACGGCCCATGCGGGCCGGGTTCGCCTGACCGCCGCGCCGTTTACTTCCCTTTCTTGTCGGCCTCGGCCTTGGCCTTCCGCTTGGCGGCCCGCTTGCTCTCGCCGGTGGTGGCCGTCTGCTCACGGGCGATGGCGGCCTTGGCGGCGGCGGCCTCAGTCGAAGCCTTGGCGGAGGCCTTGTCGAGCCGCTCCTGCCGCTTCACGTCGAGCTTGATCTTCACCGCCTTGCCGACGCGGTCGCGGATGTAATACAGCTTCGCGCGACGGACGCTGCCGGCCTTTTTCACCTCGATCCGGGCCAGTCGCGGGGAGTGGATGAGGAAGATCCGCTCCACCCCTTCGCCCTGGACGATCTTCCGGACGGTGATCATCTCCTTGACGCCGTGCCCGTTGCGGGCGATGACGTCGCCTTCGAACATCTGAATCCGCTCCTTCTGGCCGTCCAGCAACCGCTGGTGCAGGATGAGCGTGTCGCCGACCTGGAAGTCGGGGACGTCGGTCTTGAGCTGTTTGGCCTCGACGACCTGGATCAGTTTCCGCTGCATGACTGGTTACCGAAAGAAGATTACTGGCTTCGTTGGTCGGACTGCTGTCGCCGCCACGCGGCGATGGCTTGGTGGTTCCCGCCGAGGAGGACATCCGGTACGGGCAGCCCTCGGTACTCGCGGGGGCGGGTGTACTGCGGGAATTCCAGCCGGCCCGGTTCGTTGTGGCTGTCGTCCGCGGCCGATTGCTCGTCGCCGAGGACGCCGGGGATGAGCCGGATGGTGGCGTCGATCACCACCATCGCCGGGACTTCGCCGCCGTTGCAAACGAAATCGCCGACGGACAACTCGGTCGGGTTCAGTGCCTGCCGGATGCGGTCGTCGAACCCCTCGTACCGGCCGCAGAGCAGGAGCAGCCGGGGTTCGGCGGCCAGCTCCTGCACCACGGGTTGCGTCAGCCGTTTGCCGGCCGGGGTCAGCATCACGAGGCGACCGAGCGGGTCGGCCTTGGCTTGTACCGCCTCGACGCAATCGACGACCGGCTGACACATCATCACCATCCCGGGGCCGCCGCCGAACGGGCGGTCGTCCACGCGGTGGTGCTTGTCGTGCGTCCAGTCGCGGATGTTCCACAGGTGGATTTCCACCAGCCCGGCCTGAATCGCCAGCTTCAACAGGCTCTGGGACGTGTACCCGGCGAACAGGTCGGGGAACAGCGTGAGCACGTCGAAGCGGAGGGTCCGGGTGGGGGTGTCCACGGGTGGGTTACGCCTGCGCGGCCGGGGCGGCTTGCGCGGCCTTTTCGGCGGCCTGCTTGGCTTCCAGTTCCTCGAACTTCGCCATGAAGTTCTTGAAAATGGCGGCGCAGTGTTCGGACGCCTTGGCCCCGACGCTCAGCCAGTATTTGATGCGGGACGGCAGCAGGGTGACGCGCTCGCCCTTGTCCGTCTTGTGCGGGTCGTAGGTGCCCAGTTCCTCGATGGCCCGGCCGTCGCGGGGTTGCCGGTGGTCGATGGCCACGATCCGGTAGTAATGCCGGTGGGTGCGCCCCATTTGCTTCATTCGAATGCGAACGGCCACGGTCCAACTCCTCGTGCGCGAAGCCCGAAAAATTTCAAGAACCGACATTCTACGCGCAAGACCAATTGTTGGCTACGGAACCTGAACGGAAAATCCGACGCCGGAAGTGGGGAATCCGCCCCGGCACGTCCTACCGGGTGGGCGTGCGGGTTGGTACCATCTCCGACACTCCTCTCAACTCGCCGAAGCGTGCCATGACCGACCGCCCCCTCGTGCCCCCCCGCCCGACCCCGCTCGCGTGGCGGCTCGCCTTGTTCGCCGGCGTGGCCGCGCTCGCCACCTTCGCCATGACCGCCGGGGTCAGTGTGCCACCGTCGGTGCGGTCGCTGACCGGGGTGGTCGCCTTCGTGGCGCTGGCCGTCGCCTGCTCGCGGAACATCCGCGCCATCAACCCCCGCGTGGTGCTGGCCGGGTTCGCCCTACAACTAATCTTCGCCCTGCTCATCACCCAAGTCGAAGACGTGAAAGCAGGGTTCGACGCGGCCGGAAAGTTCGTCAAACGTGTCATCGATTACAGTCAGGCGTCGGCCGGACTGCTGTTCGGGACGACATCGTCCGCACCGTTCGCAATCGTCATCGTCTGCACCGTCATCTTCGTGGCCAGCGCGTTCAGCGTGCTGTATCACTTGCGCATCCTTCAGGCCGTGGTGTGGGTGTTCGCCAAGCTGATGGTGCTGCTGATGGGCAAGCGGGGCGTGAGCGGGGCGGAGAGCCTGTCCGCCGCCGCCAACGTGTTCATGGGACAGACCGAAGCGCCGCTCATCGTCCGGCCGTACATCGCCGGCATGACCAAGTCCGAACTGCTGGCGATCATGGTCGGCGGCATGGCCACCGTCGCCGGCGGGGTGATGGCGATTTACATCTCGATGGGCGCGGACGCGGCGGCGATCCTGGCCACCAGCGTCATGGCCGCGCCGTGCGGGTTGTATGTGGCGAAGATCCTTTACCCCGAAGACGGCACGCCCGCGACGCGCGGCGACGTGAGCCTGACCGACGACCGGCCGGAGGCGGAGAAGCCGGCGAACATCGTGGACGCCGCCGCGCGGGGGGCATCCGACGGCATGATGCTCGCCATCAACATCATCGCCATGCTCATCGCGTTCCTGGCGATCCTCGCGGCGGTCAACGCCGGTTTGGGAGCGATGCACGAAGGCTGGAGTCTGGAACGGTTTTTCTCCAAGGTGTTCGCCCCAGTGGCGGCGCTGATGGGGGTGGACGCAGCGGACGTGCCCCGCGTGGGCGAGTTGCTCGGCATCAAACTGGTTGGCAACGAGTTCCTCGCCTTCCAGGACATGACCAAGGCGAACTGGGTAGCGACCCCGGACGGTGGCGGGCACGTCGTTGGCATCACCCAGCGGTCGTACTCGCTGGCCACGTTCGCCCTGACCGGGTTCGCCAACATCAGTTCCATCGGCATCCAACTCGGCGGCATCGGGGCGATGGCCGCCGGTCGGCGGCGCGACCTGGCCGGGTTGTGCTGGCTGGCGCTGCTCGGCGGCTTCCTCGCCACCCTCATCAAC
>JBBRUO010000430.1:0-5592 GCA_038247725.1 Gemmatales bacterium | reverse complement strand
CGCGACCCCATCCACAACGCGACCGAGTTCCGGCGGTTGAATTCGGACGAACTCGCCGTGTGGAAGGACGAGTACGAAAACCCGATCTCGCTCGGCGAGTTGTGGGAGCGCAACATCATCGGCGGGGGGCCGCACTGATGGTCTCACTCTACGTCGTCGTCGAGGGGCAGACAGAACAGACGTTCGTGGATACCGTCCTCGGCCCGCACCTGCTGTCGAAGGGCATCGTCGCGCACGCCCCGCTCGTCCAGCGGCGGAGGAGTGGCGTGATCTATCGAGGCGGCGTCACCAACTTCCCGCCAGTCGGCAACACGATCCCCAACCTGACACGACAGCATACAAGACCCGGCGTCTACTTCTCGTCGATGCTGGACCTCGATAAGTACCCGACCGATGCCCCCGGTTGGGACGACGCGAAATCGATGTCACCTCCGCGCCGGCGAGCGGAGCACCTTGAAACGGCACTCTCCGGACACATCTCCGATCACCGATTCATTCCATACATTCAGGTTCACGAGTTCGAAGCATTGCTCTTCACCGATCCACAGTGGCTGGCGTTTAGCTTCCCGTCACAACAAGCTGCCATCGAATCGCTGGTGACGGTCGCGGGCCAGTTCGCATCGCCGGAAGACATCAACGACAGCGAGCAGACCGCGCCTTCCAAGCGAATCATCGCTGCCATCCCGGATTACGATTACCGCAAGCCCACGGCTGGGCCACAAACCGCCGAACTCATCGGCTTGCCAGCCATTCGGGCCAAATGTCCGCACTTCAACGCTTGGGTCGAAAAGTTGGAACGGCTTGCCGCCCCTACCACATCACCGGCCTGATCCGCACAATTCCGGATACTCGTTTGCCCGTTGCCGCCGGAGTTCGCTGTCATGGAGTGGGTGCGGAACATCCGGGTGGAGAGCGTGAGGAAACTGAACCCGTCGCCACCCCGTTCGTTGGACGAGTCGGAGACGGTGGCGGCGGCCGTCGAGATGATGCGGGCCGAACAGGTCGGCTGCCTCCTCGTCACGTATGAGGGCGAACTGACCGGCATTTTCACCGAGCGGGACTTGCTCACCCGCGTGCTCGCCGCCGCCCGGCCGCTGAGCATGCAGTTAGCGAACGCGATGACGCGGGGCCCGGTGTCGGTCGCCGAGAACGACCCGATCCGCACGGCCGTGGTGCGGATGCAGAGCGGCGGGTACCGGCACCTGCCGGTGGTGGATGAGGGGAACCGGCCGGTCGGCGTGCTGTCGGCGAAGCGGATCGTCCACTACCTGGTCGAACACTTCCCCGCCACCGTCTACAACCAGCCGCCCGACCCGCAGGCCTTCCCCGCCACCCGCGAAGGGGCGTGACGGGTCACGGCCGCGCGGCGTCAGTGAACGGGTACGGCCGCAGTTGCACGTCGCAGCGGAACACTCGCACCTCCCGCCACGGCCGGCCGCCCCGCGTCATCGGGAACTTTGCCGCGACCGTCACCGACCGGAAGAACTGCCGCAACTCGGACAGCACCTGTTCGACTTCCGCCGGCGCGGTCGGGTCGAGTGGACTCCGCTCGTCGTCGAAGTTGTTCGCCAGGATGAAGTACCCCGACTCGCCGACCCACTCCTCCGGCTTCGACCAGAAGGCGAACCCCCGCGCGTCGATGGAGTTGTAACAGACGACGGGCCGCCGGTTCCGCACGGCGAACGCGAGTTGCCCGCTGTCGTACCAGCGGTTCGTGATGAGGAACCGCGCCGGGTCGGCGAGCAGCCCGCGGTCCTCCAGCTCCGCGACCACCGACTTCCACCCGGCGATGTCGTCGGTCGGGTCTTTCCCCGGTACGCGAACCAACCCGGAGTGGATGTGCAGCCACACCCCGACGACGAGCAGCAGTAACCCGGCCGTCATGAACCGCAGGCCGAACCGCGCCCGTCTCGGATTCGTGACGGTCCACTCGGCCCAGGTTTTCCCCGCCAACACGTACAGCGGCACGAACCCGATCAGGTTCCAGTGCAGCAGCACCCACCGCACGCACGACACGGCCAGGAAGAACGTCAGCGGGACGACGGACAGGCAGATGAGCAGGCGCTCGATGCCGGTCGTGCGGCCGAACCGCCACACGCGCGGGGCCGCCTCCCGCACCAGCGCGAACCAGATGCCGGGCAGCAGGAACAGCACCGGGCCCAACGCCCACGCGAGAACCCCTTCCGGGCGAAACCGCATCCCGACGGCGCGGCCACCCTGGAATTTGAAGGACGCCCAGTCGTGGTTGGCGTTCCAGATGACCACCGGCAGGAAGCCGACCGCGCCGATCAACACCGCCACATACGGCCCCGGCGAGAGCAGCACCCGCCGCATCCCCGGCGTGACGACGACGTAGGCCAGCACCCCGGCCGGGAGGAAGATCGCGTGGTACTTGCTCAGCAGTGCCCCGGCGAAGCCGACGCCGACGAGGAGCCAGTTTGCTGTCCCCACTCTCCACCGGGAGAGAGGGGGATTGTGTCTTTGCTGGTCCCCCCCTCCCCTGGCGGGAGGGGGGTAAGGGGGGAGGGGGAATTCAGCACCTGAAAACCCCTCCCCCCTGCCCTTCTCCCCTACCAGGGGAGAGGGGCACAGTGCGAGACTCGCCTGCCAGTACGTCAGCAGCGCGAAGAACAGGAACGGGCCGTCGGGCAGCGCGAACGCGCCGCCGGCGGCGGTGTAGTACGCGCTCAGGTTCAGCCCGACGGCCGCGTACACGCCCGCCCACCCGCCGAACCAGCGGGCTGTCCAGCGGTACAGCATCCAGGTGCTACCGGCGAACATCAGCACGAAGCCGAGCCGGAGCGACAGCGGATGCACCCACCCGCCGCACAGCGTCAGGCCGGCTTGCGCCACCCACGCGGTCATCGGCGGGTGGTCGAAGTAGCTCAGGGCGGGGTGGACGGTGTACAGCCAGTGGTACGCCTCGTCGTTGCTCGGCTCGAGCGTCGCGGCCCACAGCAACCGCACCGCCAGGGTGCCGAGGATGAGCCAGAGGATCGCCTTCCGTGGGTCCGTCGGCATGTCATGCGGGTCCGTGCGCGGCGGGGGAAGAGCGCATTCTATCGGCGTTTCACCCCGGCTTCCCGGCGGGAATCCGTCTCGTGCCCGGTGACTTCGGGCCAGGCGGTAGGTGCTCGGTGAGGTAGCGGGTGAGCAGCCCGTACAGGTGGCGGGAGGTGTTCTTCCCCTCGTTCACCGAATGGCTGCGGTTCGGGTACGGCATCAGCGTGAACGGCTTGTTCAGCTCGATCAGCTTGTTCGCCAGCAACTCCGTGCCCTGGTAGTGGCAGTTGTCGTCGCCGCTGCCGTGGACGAGCAACAGGTTTCCGTTCAGCCCCGCCGCGTGCGAGATCGGCGACCCCTGCTTGTAGTCCTCGCCGTTGTCCTGCGGCAGGCCCATGTACCGCTCCTGGTAGATGGTGTCGTACAGTCGCATGTCCGGCACCGGGGCCACGGCCATGCCCGTGCGGAAGAGGTCCGGATGGCGGAACAGCAGGTTCAGCGTCATCGACCCCCCTCCGCTCCACCCCCACGCGCCGACGCGGGTCGCGTCGAGGTACGGCCGCTGCTTGAGCAACTCGCGGACGGCCGCCGACTGCTCCACCGAGGCGAGCCGGCCGACTTGACGGTACACCACCTTTCGCCACTCCCGGCCGCGCGGGGCCGGCGTCCCCCGGTTGTCCACGCACGCCACCGCGTAGCCCATTTGCGTCAGCATCAGGTGCCACAAGTAGTTGTTCCCGCCCCAGCGGTCGGTGACGGATTGCCCGGCCGGTTCACCGTACACATGCAGTACGAGCGGGTACTTCTTCGCCGGGTCGAAGGTCGCCGGCTTCATGATCCAGCCGTCCAGCGTGACCCCGCCGCCGACATCCACGCGGAAGAACTCGGCCGGCGTCCGCGCGAGCTTTCCCACCGTTTCCTGGAGTTTCTCGTTCGCGGCCAACGTCCGAACCCGCGTGTGATCGGGTAGCGAAACCAGTCCCACCCGTGGCGGGACGCCGAACGACGAATGCGTCTGAACGGCCAGCGTGCCCTCCGGGTTGAACTGGTAGTCGTGCCATCCCGGCTGGTCGGCCGGCGTCAGTCGTTCCGGCTTCCCGCTTCCGTTCAAGGCGGCGGAATAGAGGTAGCACTGCGTCGCGTTCTCTGGCGACGCCAGGAAGTACACCCGCCCGGCGTTTTCGTCGATGTGCAGCACGCGGATCACGTCGTACTCGCCGGGCGTCACCCGCCGGGTGGTGCTGCCGTCGCGGGAGACGAGGTACAGGTGCCGCCACCCGTCCCGCTCGCTGATCCAGGTGAACGCGGCCCCCTTCTCGACCCACTCCGTCGCGTCGTCGTGGACATCCAGCCACGCCCCGTCACGGTCGGTGTGGACGATCTTCACTTTGCCGGTGGTGGCGTCCGCGAGGAACACGTCGATGCCGTTTTGCAGGCGGTTCACCCGCTGAATCACCAACTCGTTCGGATTGCCGGCCCACTCCATGCGGGGGATGTAATAGTCCGTCTTGGTGTCGCCCGGCACATCGAGCCAGGTGGTCGCGCCGCCGGTCGCGGTCACGACGCCGACGCGGCAGACCGAGTTCCGCTCGCCCGTCTTGGGGTACGCCCACGTCTTCAGAATCGGGTAACTCGCGGTCGTGTTGTCGATCATCGTGAACGTCTTGACGCCGCGTGTGTCGAGCTGCCAGTACGCGATCCGCTTGCCGTCCGGACTCCAGCGCCAGCCGTCGCGGCAGGCGAACTCCTCCTCGTACACCCAGTCGAAGGTGCCGTTGATGACTTCGGGCGAGCCGTCGGTCGTCAGCCGCGTTGCGGGTCCGCCGTCGGCCGGTTCCACGGACAGGTTGTTCTCGCGGACGTAACCGACGCGGGTGCCGTCCGGCGACAACTTGGCGAACATGAGCGTCGAGGGCTGGGCGTCGCCGCCGAGTTTGACGAGTTTCCCGGTGGAACGGCGGTAGGTCCAGTAATCGCCGCGCGTGTTCTGCCGCCACACCTTCGCCGAGTTCGTGTAGATCAGCACGAGGTCGAGGTCCGCCGTCCACTCGTACCCCTGGATCGACAGCGGTTCCTTGGCGTTCGGCGGGACGAGCTTCTCGGCCGCCACCAGGACTTCCACCTTGCCCACCGCGTCCACGCGGACGAGTTCGCTCGCCCCCTTGTGCGCCTGGGAGGGTTGCGTCGAGGTGTAACCACCGCCGGCGAGCCACTTCACCGGCGGCGCACGCTCGCCACCGAAGTCGCCGGACGCGAACACGCGGTCGAGCGTCAGCTTCGAGGGGTCGGAAGGGGGTTGCCCGACGACGGGTGAGGCGAGTAGCAGAAACAGGAACGGGACGCGGCCACGCATGCGCAACTCCAGGGTGTTGCTCGTTCAAGATGCATCGAGTCCAGTCAGCCGACAAGGCGATTTGGGCAAAATGGGGATGCCGCAGTACCTGAGGCGGTCGGGTTGCACACGGCTGGAATGGAAGAAGGATTCACCGCGGAGGGGGGGGGGGCGGGGCCGCGGGTAACCAAGAGAGTAAAACCCCCCCCCCCCCCCCCCCCCCCGGCGAAAAAGGCCCACACCCGCGCCGGGGCCGG
>JBBRUO010000429.1:0-5606 GCA_038247725.1 Gemmatales bacterium | reverse complement strand
CGGTGGATGTCCGCCACTTCGACCGGCGTCATCGGCTTCGGGTGGTTCGCCCACACCAGTTCGGCCCCCTGGCCGAGGCACAGCGCCCGGTGCCCGTGGGCGGCGATCTTCACCATCTGGGCCCGCACGGCGGCGGGGGCGGCGGTCTCGGCGATGAGCCGATACCCCTCACCGAGCAGTAGGTCACCGACGTTCAGCGCGACGGGGACGCCGTGTTGGGCGTGAACGGTCGCCTCGCCGTAGCGGAGGTCGTCGCCGTCCTCGATGTCGTCGTGAATCAGGCTGGCTTTGTGGAAGCACTCGACGGCGACGGCCAGCTTTTTCAAGTCCGTCGGGAACGGCAAGTCTTGGTTCTCTTGCAGCGCCCGCCACGCGCAGGCGACGAGGAACGGCCGCCACCGCTTGCCGGACTTGGCCAGCCACTCGCGGCCGATGCGTTCCGTCTCGGTGTCGCCCGGCCCCATCAGTTGGTCGAGGGAGTCGATGTCGAACCAGGTCTCGACTTCGTCCCGCACGGCGTCCAGGTCGAGGCGGAACGTCTGGTCGTCGCTGGTCAGGTGGATGAACTCCCACACCCACTCCACGTCAACGGAGGTGTCCTTGCAGTCGTCTTGCAGCAGCGGGATGGCCACGCCGGGGATGGCCGCCGCTTCCATGTACGGGAAGGCCTTTTCGAGGACCGAGAGGCAGGACACGCCGACGATGGCGTCGATCTTGCCGGTCTGGATGATGGCCATGACCAGCGCCGACCCTTCGGCGGTGAGGACCGCGTACCCCAACTTCTCGGCTTCGTTTTGCAGGTCTTGAATGGTGCAGAGGCCGCACTGTTTGCACAGCAGGCCGAACTCGTCGAACGGGGCCGGGCAGCGGTCTTCGACCCGGAGGCACTTGGGCAGCAGCAGCAGTCGGCGGTCATACGGAACCGTGGCGATGGCTTCGCGGTTGGCTTCGCTGTTCAGCACCACGCCGACGTAGTTCAGGTATTTCTCGTTCAGCCCGGCGAGCTGGCACAGCTTGGTCGAGTGGGTTTGGAGTTCCGCCAGTGACAGCGGGATGGTCGGCTTCTCGCGGGCGACGTACCGCTGGGCCAGCAGGCGGATGTGCTCCCGCTGTTCCTTCGTCGGCGGCACGGTCTCTTGCGGCGGCCGGTTGGCTTGCACCGGGACCGCGCGGGGCAGTGTCAGAAGGGGCAACTGCATATTCGGGGATTCCGGGGTGGTGCGGCGGAATGGGAGCGGGTAGGTACGATTTAGGTGCGGTTTAGGTATAAGCCCCAAACCCGAAGAACCAGTGCTTCTTGGCGAAGCGGTAGGCCCAATGCTCTTCCGGGATTTCGTGGCCGGGGTTGCTCTGGCTGTTGCGGGGTTGCATCCGCTCGACTTCGGCCATCGCGGTCTTGCGGGCCGTGGTGTCCTTCGCCCCGTGTTTAATCACCAACTGCTTGATGAGGTCGGGCTTCTCCAGCACGATGCACCCGCGTGTGACCTTGGCCGACTCCTCGCGGAATTCCTTGAGGAATTGCGACTGCGTCAGCAGGTCGTAAATGTTCCGCTTGTCGCGAATGTTTTCGGTGGCGAACTGGATGATCGGGCACGGCTCCACGTCCCCCCACGGGCCGATGTGGTGGCTGACGCCGGTGGCCATCGGGCAGAGCGCCTTCCCCTCGTCGTCCCAGTACGGATCGACAATGGCGATGGGCAGCTTCGCCCGCATTTGCACCCCGAACCGCCGGACGCGCAACACCTGTTCGGGCGTTAATGCCAGGTCGAAGTTCGGGTCCGGGCCGACGGGCCGGTAAGTGTGGAACCAGGCGTAATGCGCGCCGAGTTTGATAAGCGTCTTCAACCAGTCTTCATTCACGAGGTCGTCAATATTGGTTTGGCAGATGCTGCTGGCGACGCCGATGATGATGCCTTCCTTGCGGCAGTTCTCCAGCCCGGCGAGCGTCCGCTTCAGCACCTCCGACCGGCCCCGGCGTTCGTCCGACACGGCGGCGGTGCCTTCGATACTAATCAGCGGGGTGACGTTGCCGGACTTATTTAGCCGCTTGGCCACGGCCGGGGTGATGAGCTGGCCGTTGGTGAACACCTGGAAGTAGCAGTCGCGGTGGGCGTCGAACACGTCCAGCAAGTCCGGGTGCATGAACGGCTCACCGCCGAGGATGCCGAAGTAGCTGTTGCCCCGCTTCTTGGCCTCGGTGATGACGCGATTCAGCGTCTCTTTGTCGATGATGCTCTGCTTGGCCGCCACATCCACCCAGCAGCCCTGGCAGCGCAAGTTGCAACTGTTGATGACGCTAATGAACAGGAACGGCGGGAAGTGAACGCCCTGGTTCAACCGCGACTTGAACCGCTCGACGGACGCGACGCCCTTCAGCCCGAAGTTGTAGGCGAACTTCCACAAGAGGCGGGTGTCCACCTCGGTCAACATCCGCTTGGCGAAACTGAAGATCATTTTGGATGCTCTCGGCTCGGTGGTAGGTCGTGGTCGATGCTCGCCAACGGCGAGCGAGGCCCGACAGCCAGCCCCATTCAGTCCCGACGTGGTTGGCCGTCGGGCCTCGCTCCCCTCCGGGGAACTTCGACCGCGACCTACTGCCCGCTCAGCGCGGCTTGCGCCTTGGCGGCGGCTTCGTCGGCCTTGATTCGAATCTGGTCGATGCTCGGCAGGCTGGCGAACACCTCCGGCGGGATGTCCAGTTGCTCGCCCAGCTTCACCAGGCACTTGGTCCGCTCTTCCAGCGCCTTGTCCGAGTCTCGCTCCTTGGCGAACCGCGACTTCGACTTGGCCGTGCGGTCTCGCAGCGCGGCATAAATGTCCCCGCCCAGCAGCGCGGAGATGTCCACCTTCATGCTCTCGCGGCGCATGTCGTCGGCGTTCACCTCGTCGCCATTGATCGGCCCGTGGCGGTACTTCGGGAACAGGATCGCCACTTCCGGGCAGACCCGCGAGCAGGCCGGGCAGTCGGTTTTGCACTTGTTGTTGTTCTGCACCTGAATCTGCTTGTCGGCGTCCACGCCGTACACGTCGAACAGGCAGAACGACAGGCATTGCATGCAGTTGGTGCAGCGGTCGTAGTCGATGACCGGGAACCACGGCTTCCACTTCGCGGGTTCGGCGATGTTCGCCTCGGCCCGGAGGCCGGCCACCAGTTCGACAATTTCCGTCGCGGACTTGCCGGTCGGGTCGCGGAAGAAGGCGGTGACGCCGGAGTCGTTCTCGGCGCGGTCGGGCTTGGCTTCGGCGAAGTGGCCCAGCACCACCAGCGTGCCGGCGGTGATCGGGGCGACAGAGCCACCCGCGCGGACCATCGTGACGGCGAAGCCTTTCAGCAGCAACGCCTGCACCGCCTCGGCACGGAGTGCCGGGTCAAGCGGGTCGGCCCCGACGCCCTCGTACACGACGACGCGGAAACTCGGCCCCGTCGGGGCGGCGTTGGCGAGCGGTAGCGGTAGGGGAATGCTCATGGATTACTTGTTCCCCGCTCCCCTGGGGGAGAGGGGTTAGGGGTGAGGGGACTCTTTCCACCTCCCCTGTTGAGGGGAGGGCGCCGCGCAACGGCGGGATGGGAGAGTCCACAAAGCCGATCAAAAACTCCCCTCCCGGTTGCTGCGCAACCGACCTCCCCTCAACGAGGGGAGGTGTTCCAAGCCGCATCAGTTGACGGTATACGAGACGATTCCCCTCACGCCTGCCCCTCTCCCCCAGGGGAGAGGGGAACCAACTTCGCCAGCACGGCTTCTGGCGTTTCCGTTCGCATGTTCAGGATTTCGACACCGCTGTCCGGCAGTTTGGCCCCGGCGGCGGCGAACAGCCACTTCACCGCCCGCGGGTAACACGCGGCAATCGTCACCGTACCGCCGTCGCCGATCAACTCTTTCAGGCATGGGTCCTTTTTCGCGGACAATTCGCACAAATCCGGCACCGCGTCGAACGGCACCCCGGATTCGGTCAGCCCCTTCAGCACCGCCTCTTTCGTCGCCTTCGGCACAACTTGGGCGTAGATGCAGTGGCAGTGGATGACGCGGAGGGGTACGGTCATTTCTCGTCCCTGTGGGTCGGTACGGGCCGGCCGGGTCGAAAGGCTTCCACGTGTTCGATGTCGGTTGTCACGCCCGCGCGGCCGGCCACGTCCGTCAGGGTTTCGACGGCCGTCGCCTTCAGATATTCAGGGTCGCCCTCGGCCCGCAGGTTCAGGATCAACTCGCCGGAGTCCAGTTGGTCCTGCAACTCGTGGCTCGCTTCCGGCTCTCCGCCGGTGCGGGTCAGGTTCATCACCGCGAGGTCGGTCCCCTCGAACGGCGACAGCGTCATCTTCAGGTGGGCGACCTCGGTCCCGGTCGCGGACAGTTTCGCGTGCAGCGCGGCCATCACCTGGGAGACGAAGGCGTTCCCGTCGAACACGCCGTCGCTGGTGACGGCCGCCGTCAGATTCAGCCACCCCAAGAGCGCTTCGCCGTCGGCGTAGGTGTCGTAATCGACGGCCATCGCCGGGCGGGCCACCTGCTCCTCGGCGGCCAGGGAGTCGGCCCAGGCGTCCAGGTTCGTCCCCGCGCGGGCGGACATCAGCAGTACCTTCGCTTGCGGGAACTCGGTGGCGAGGGTCGCCGCCAGGGCCGCCAGTCGCTCTGCGTCCAGGGTATCGACCTTGTTCACCACGATGACATCGGCTTCTTCCAACTGCTTGCGGTAGATGTACACCACCTTCGGCGAGAAGGATTTGCCCTCGGCCAGCCCCAGAATCCGCTCGGCCCGCACCGGGTCCACCAGCACGCTGAACGGGGCGATCGTGAACTGGTCGCCGTACAACCGCCGCAGCGGGTACGCCACCGTCGCGGTGAGGTCGGTGCAACTGCCGACCGGCTCGGCGAGGAACACGTCCGGCCGTTCCACCTCGGACAGCTTCGCGGCGGCGTCGGTGAGCGAGCCGAACTTGCAGCAGAAGCAGCCGCCGGTGATCTCTTCGACGGGGAAGTCGTGGCTGGCGAGCAGGGTCGTGTCCACGAGGCCGACCGACTGATCGTTCGTGATGAGGCCGACCCGCAACCCCTGCGAGTGGTAGCGCTCGGCGAGTTTGAGCAGCGCCGTGGTTTTCCCCGCGCCGAGGAACCCGCCGACCATAATGTAGCGTGCTTTGGTCATGTTGGTTCTCTTTAGGATTCCAGGGGCTTCCGCCCCTGGCTACGTCCGACGGCCGCTCCGCGGCGAAGACAAATCCGGCCCGGTCTTTCTTTTCTTCGTCCCGGAGGGACTGTCGGACGTAGCCAGGGGCGGAAGCCCCTGGGAACCATCATCCGTCTCCCACTTCGTCCGTGGGCGGGGCGTCCATCGCGGCTTCCTTACCCTGGATCTTATCGATGGCGAGGTCGAGTAGCCGGGTATATCCGGCGTTGTCCACGGCATTCGGGTCGGGGGTGCCGGACAGCTCGTACATCCAGCCGTCGCCGTAGGGGTCGATGTCGAACTTGCGGGGTTCGCCGGCGAGAATCGGGTTCTCGCGGGCGAGGGTGCCGGTGCCGACGCAGAACACGTCCGTCGTGGCCTTGAACGCCTCGATCCAGCCGATGGTTTCACCGACATCGACCGCCGCGCCGGGTTTCACCTCG
>JBBRUO010000428.1:0-5612 GCA_038247725.1 Gemmatales bacterium | reverse complement strand
GGTCAGGTGTTCGCACTCGGCCACGGCGCGGGCGAGCGGTTCGCCGAGGTGCTGGCCGTAGATCGTCAGGCCACTGAGTTTGGCGAGGTGCGGGGAATCCAATACGCCGCGGAGGGAACTGCCGACATCCAGGATGTGGACGTGGCGGACGGGGTCGCCGTCGAACAACTCACCGGCCCGCCGCACGAACTGGCGGGCCGGCACCTTCACCTCTTCGACGAACCCGCGGCGGAACACCGGCCCGCTGGCCAGGCCCCGCAGCGGTTCGGCCCACTCGTCCGCGTACCGCGCCCGCAGGCGGTCTTCGGCGCGAACCAACTCCGGCCGGCGGGGGTCGTCGGCCGGCAGCTTGGCCAGGGCCAGTTGCACGCGGATGAACTCGGCGCGGGTGTGGTCGCCGAGGTCGTCGCGGAAGTCGGCGTAGATGAGCCGCGGCCCGTCGTCGTCCGGGGCGAGGCGGATCCGCGCCAGCAGTCCGTCCGCCTCCCCGCGCATGGTCCCCTCCGCCCCGAGTTCTCGGTGTCCGCAACCGTAGCACGAGAACCGCCGGCGTCACGCCCGCCGACCGGTGATCCGCCCCAATACTGCCGGGCAGGTGCCCACGTGGCTCCGGCGGCATACCATTCGCCGTGTCGCCCGCTCCTCCCCCGCAGGTCGCCCCATGCCCCGCCTCGCACTCGCATTCGCCGCGCTTCTCTTCGTTCCCGCCCTGGCGGTCGCCGCCGAGCCGAAGCCGTTCCCCGGCACGCCGTCGAAGTGGCAGGGGTTCGCCAAGCACGACTTCAAGGTCGGCGAACTGAACGCCATCGTGGTGGTGCCGGCGAAGCCGCTGCCCGGCCGCCCGTGGGTGTGGCGGGGCGAGTTCTTCGGCGCGTTCGCCGACGCCGACGCCGCGCTCGTGAAGGCCGGCTGGCACCTCGCCCACATCAAGACGCCGGACCTGTTCGGCTCGCCCAAGGCCCTCGCCAAGTGGGAAACCTTCTACAAGGCGATGACGGCCGACTTCGGGCTGCACCCGAAGCCGGGGTTCATCGGCCTCAGCCGGGGCGGGCTGTACTGCATGAACTGGGCCGTCGCCCACCCGGACCAGACGCTCGCCGTGTACCTCGACAACGCCGTGTGCGACTTCAAGAGTTGGCCGGGCGGTAAGCCGAAGATGCTGGGTACCGGGGCCGGTTCGGCGGGCGAGTGGCCGAAGTTGCTTGCCGCCTTCGACTTCAAATCCGACGCCGAGGCCATCGCCTACAAGGGCAACCCGGTGGACACCCTCGCGCCGCTGGCGACGGCGAAGATCCCGCTGCTGCTGGTCTACGGCGACGCGGACAAGGCCGTCCCGCACGCCGAGAACTCGGCGGTCGTGTACGACCGCTACACCAAGCTCGGCGGGCCGGTGGAGCGCATCGTGAAGCCGGGCCAGGACCACCACCCGCACGGCCTCAAGGACGTGACCCCGGTGGTCCAGTTCTTCGCCACCGCGCTGGAACCGAAGCAGTGACGGACGCGGCGGTATACTGTCGGTATCTCCCCGGAGTTCCCGGCCATGCGATATATCGACCCGCACATTCACATGATCTCCCGCACCACCGACGACTACGCCCGGATGGCGTACGCCGGGTGTGCGGCGGTGTCCGAGCCGGCGTTCTGGGCCGGGTTCGACCGCGGCACCGCCGCCGGCTTCCACGACTACTTCCGGCACCTCGTCGAAGTGGAGCCGAAGCGTGCCGCGCAGTTCCACATCCGGCATTACTCGTGGCTGTGCATCAACGCCAAGGAGGCGGAGAACGTCAGCCTGTCGCGGGACGTGATCGCCATGATCCCGGAGTTCCTCGGCAAACCGGGCGTGCTGGGCATCGGCGAGATCGGCCTGAACAAGAACACCACCAACGAGGCCACGGTGTTTCAGGAACACGTCGATCTGGCGATGAAGACGAACGAGTTGATCCTCATCCACACCCCGCACCTGGAGGACAAGCTGAAGGGGACGCGGATGATCGTGGACATGCTGAAGAACGACAAGCGGGTGCAACCGCACCGTGTCTGCATCGACCACGTCGAGGAACACACGGTTCGGCTGGCGCTGGACAACGGCTTCTGGTGCGGGATGACCCTGTACCCGATCACCAAATGCACGCCGAGCCGGGCGGCGGACATTTTGGAGATGTACGGCCCCGAACGCATCATGGCGAACAGTGCCGGCGACTGGGGCCGTTCGGACCCGATGGCGGTGCCGGAACTGATCCAGGAGTTAAAGCGGCGCGGCCAACCGGATTCGGTGATCGAACAGGTGGTGTACCACAACCCGCTCGCCTTCTGGAAACAGTCCAACAACTGGGCGGGGTGAGACGGATTCAAGATTAACCACAGAGACACAGGGACACAGAGAAGGCAAGAAGAAGTGAGTTTTGAACGCCTTCCATTCCTCCTGTCTTCTCTGTGTCCCTGTGTCTCTGTGGTTAGCTCTTCTCGGTTCCCACCATGCCGCCGTTCTTCGATGTCCGCATGAAGGGGTTCCGCGACCGCAAGACGGTGGCCGAGGTGGTCGCGCTGTTGCAGTCGCGGGTGACGCCGAACGCGCCGAAACGGACTTGGCCTCGTCTCGGGTTGACCCTCTCCGCGCCGGTCGTGTCGCCGGTGAACGTGCCCGGCTTCGCCCGCGCCGCAATGGACGGGTACGCCGTGCGCGGCGAAGACACCTTTGGCGCGGAGCCCAACAACCCGGTGCCGCTCACCGTCATCGGCTCGGCGCTGCCGGGTGTCCCCTTCGACGGAACCGTCGGGGCAGGGCAGGGGGTCCGCATCATGACCGGTGCCCCGCTGCCCGCCGGCGCGGACGCCGTGTTACCGGTGGAATTGACGGTGGCACACGGCGGGTCCGTCTCGGCCACCGAAGCCGTCGCCCCCGGTCGGCACGTCGGGCGGATTGGCGAGGACGTCCGTAAAGGTCAGGAGGTGCTTCGTGCCGGCCGCGTCCTTCGCCCGCAGGACATCGGCATGCTGTCCGCCATCGGAGTGAGCGAAGTGGCGGCCGTTGGCACTCCCACGGTCGGCATTCTCACCACCGGCAACGAACTGCTGCCGCCGTTCAGCGTCCCCGTCGGCTTCCAGATCACCGACGCCAACACGCCGATGCTCGAAGCCCTCGTCTGGCGCGACGGCGGCCAGATTCTCCCGACGATCCGCGTCGAGGATCAGCACGACGCCGTTCGGGACGCAATCAAGAACTGCGCGGCCGACGTGATCCTGATCTCCGGCGGCAGCAGCGTCGGCGCGGAGGATCACGCCCCGCGCGCCGTCGCCGAGTTGGGCGAACTGCTCGTCCACGGCGTCGCGCTGCGGCCGGCTAGCCCGACCGGGTTCGGCATCGTGGACGACAAGTTTGTCTTCCTGCTGCCGGGCAACCCGGTGTCGTGCCTGTGCGCGTACGACCTGTTTGCCGGGCCGGTCATCCGTCGCATCGGCGGCCGCCCCTGGGAAATGCCGTATCGCACGGCGGAGTTGCCGACCGGGTCGAAGATCGTCTCGGCGGTCGGCCGGATGGATTACGTCCGGGTGAAAGTGGCGCACGGCCGCGTCGAACCGCTCGCCGTGAGCGGCGCGTCCATCCTGAGTACCACGGTGTTCGCCGACGGATTCGTGCTGATCGACCCGGACAGCGAGGGTGTCCCCGCTGGCGGAACCGCCGTCGTTCACTTCTACGACTGATGCCAACGTCGATTGAAGTGCGACCGTCGGCCGGTTCCGCGGTTCTTTAGTTACTCGGACTCCGATTCGTAGAATGAGAGTGTTTCTTGCCACCCGAGGTTCCCGACCGCGATGAAGACCCGCCTGTTCACCCCCGGCCCGACGCCGGTGCCGGAAGAAACCCTGCTCGAACTGGCCAAGCCGGTCGGCTACCACCGCTCCGCCGAGGCCAAGGCCATCCTCGCCGAGGTCACTGAAGACCTCAAGTACGTCTTCCAGACCGCGAACCCGGTGGTCACGCTGACCAGTTCCGGCACCGGCGGCATGGAGTCGGCCGTCGGCAGCACCCTGGCGGCGGGTGAGAAGGCGATCCTGCTTTCCGCCGGCCGGTGGGGCGAGCGGTGGAAGGGGATCCTCAAGGCGTTCCAGGCGACCACGGTCCTCGTGGATGTGCCCTACGGCAAGGCCGTCACCCCGGACATGCTGGCCAAGGCGCTGGCCGAGAACCCGGACGCGAAGGCGGTATTCAGCACCCTCAGCGAGACTAGCACCGGCATCGGGCACGACATCGAGGCGTTCGGCAAACTCGTCACGAAGACCGACGCGCTGCTGATCGTGGACGGCATCTCCGGCCTTGGGGCGATGGAGTGCCGCACCGACGCCTGGGGCGTGGACGTGATGGTGTCGGGGTCGCAGAAGGCGATGATGCTGCCGCCGGGCCTGGCCTACGTTTCCGTCAGCCCGAAGGCGAAGGCGAAGATGGACGCGACCCCGGTCCGCGGGTTCTACTTCGACCTGCGGCGGAGTCTGGCGAAGATCGCCGAGCACGACACGCCGTTCACCCCGGCGAACACGCTCATCAAGGCCCAGCGGGTGAGCCTGAAGCGGATACGTGCCGAGGGCATCGAGAACCTGTGGGCGCGGCACGCGAAGGTGGCGGCGGCGTGCCGGGCGGCGGTGCAGGCGATGGGCCTGGAACTGTTTGCCGAGCGGCCGAACAACGGGCTGACGGTCATCACCGTGCCGGACGGCGTGGACGGTTCCGCCACCCTGAAGGCGATGGAAAAGAAGCACGGGTTCAAGCTGGCCGACGGGCAAGACAACATGAAGGGCAAAATCTGGCGGCTGTCTCACATGGGCTATGTCGATGCGTTCGACGTGCTCGGCGCGATCGCGGCGCTGGAACTGACGCTGGCCGAAGCCGGGTTCGCCGTGACACCGGGCGCGGGCGTCGCCGCCTTCCAGAAGAGCTACGCCGGGAAGTGAAGTCGCTTTTTTCGCCATTTTTCGGGAGGGGCTACGCCCCTCCACCCCGGCCACCTCCGCTCCGGCTCCGCACTCCGCTCCGGGGCCATGCTCGCTCCGCTCGCAAAGAGAAGACTGCGGCTCCGCCGCCTGCTGGCTATTGACCAGACGGAACTACGGCGAGTCGGAACCCGATGTTACTGCCCCGGAGGCCCGGCGTGCTCCTGCTCCGGCACGCCGAGCGGCAGCGCCAGGCGCGGTTGACCCAGCTCCCGCCCCGGCACACTCGGAACGAGCCGCTTTCCGCACCCGTGGGATCCTTCTCCGACGAGGTGGCGTAAGACTTGTCGCCATACCAGTCGGCGCACCACTCCCACACGTTACCCGCCATGTCCGACAGGCCAAAGGCATTCGCCGTCTTGCTCCCCACCTCCGCCGTCGCCTTGTCGTTAGTCCCGTCGAACTGGGCGATCTCGCCGACCTTCTTCTCGTCGTCCCCGTTGTACCAGTCCGTCCGGGTGCCCGCCCGCGCCGCGTACTCCCACTGCGCCTCGGTCAACAGTTGGAACTTGCCACCCGTCGCGGCCGCGCAGAACGCCACCGCGTCATCGTGGCTCACCTGCTCCACCGGGTACTTGGCCGCGTCCGCCCCTTCCTTGGCGAACATACTCGGGTTCGCCTTCCCC
>JBBRUO010000427.1:0-5624 GCA_038247725.1 Gemmatales bacterium | reverse complement strand
CTGCTGGTCCGCCGCCCGCCGGGCCGCGAGGCCTACCCCGGCGACGTGTTCTACTGCCACAGCCGGTTGCTGGAGCGATCCGCGAAGCTGGCCGAGAAGTACGTCATCGTGCCGGAGTCGGCGAAGGACGCGGACGTGACGGCCGACTGGGGCGTGAACTCGGCGACCAAACCGACCGAGAAGCGCGGGACGGGGGCGTGCCTGGTGTACATCGGGCCGGGCGGGTACGGCGGCAAGGAACAGGCCGAACACGACCTCGCCAAGTTCCCCGGTCACAAGGTCGCGAAGGTGGTCGGCTCTGGTGGCTCCCTCACCGCCCTGCCGATCATCGAGACCCTCGAAGGCGAAGTGTCGGCGTACATCCCGACGAACGTGATCTCCATCACCGACGGGCAGATTTACCTGCAACCGGACCTGAAGAACGCCGGGGTGCTGCCGGCCGTGGACGTGGGCATCTCGGTCAGCCGCGTGGGTGGGAACGCCCAGATCGCCGCGATGAAGGACAAGCGGGTGGCCGGTGGCTTGAAGCTGACCCTCGCCCAGTTCCGCGAACTGGAAGCGTTCGCCCAACTCGGCACCGACCTGGACAAGGCCACGCAACAGCAACTCGACCGCGGCTACCGGATGGTCGAAATCCTGAAGCAGGGGCAGTATGAGCCGATGAACGTGATCGACCAGATCATGATCATCTTCGCGGGCAACAGCGGCGGGCTGGACGACGTGGACCGCAAGAAGGTCCGCGCCTGGGAGTCGCAGTTCCTGACGTTCATGAAGGAGCAGATGCCGGAAGTGCGGGCGCTGCTGGCGAAGGAAAAGAAGATCACCGACGAGGTGGCCAAGAAGCTGAACGAAGCCATCCAGACCTTCCGCCCGCAGTTCAAGGCGTGACCCGAGTCCCGCGTCCCACCGAAGGGGGAGTCCATGACCGGCGTGAATACGATCATCGCGGCAATGGAATCGTCGAAGACGTGGCTGGAAATGTATGTCAGCGACTTCACCGACGCTGACCTGTTGGTCCGCCCGTGCCCGGATGCCAACCACACGGCCTGGCAGATTGGCAACGTCATCGGCGGCGACCCGTTCCTCGTGAAGGCGGAACTGCCGGACGCCGTGTTCCCCGAACTGCCCGCCGGGTTCGCGGAACTCCACAGCGGCAAGGGCGCGAAGATCGACAGCGACCCCGGCTTCCTCACGAAGGCCGGGTATCTGAAGTTGCTCGGCGAGGTCCGCGCGGCGGCCGTCGCCGCGGTGGGCAAGTTGACCGACGCCGACCTCGACCGGCCGTCCGGCGAGAAGATGAAGTTCGCCGGCCCGACCCTCGGCGACGTGCTGATGTTCGTGCCGTTCCACACGCTGATGCACGCCGGCCAGTTCACCGTCATCCGGCGGAAACTCGGCAAGCCCGTGCTGTTCTAACGGAACAAGAACCTCACCCGGCGAGCGGCGCTCGCCACCCTCTCCGTCCCGGAGAGGGTGGAAGAGGTGGTTGGGAGGATCGCCCGGCGCTCGGCGTCGGGTGGGAAAACAGATACCGCGACCCTCTTGAACACCCCCTCTCCGTCCCGGAGAGGGGGCCGGGGGGGTGAGGTCTTTGATCGACTGGACCCTCGGAACCCCGCAATGGCCAACCTCCGCAGCCTGGTGAAGCGCCGCAAGGCGATCCGGAACATCCGGAAGATCACCAAGACCATGGAACTGATCGCCACCGCGCGGTTCAAGAAGGCGCTCGACCGCGCCGTCGAGGCCGATGCGTACACCAAGAAAATCGCCGAGTTGGCCGCCGACCTGAGCCAGACCGCCGGCGAGGTGTCGCACCCGCTGCTGGCCACCCGCCCGACCACCAAGAAGGCCGTGGTGCTGGTGCTGACCGCCAACCGCGGACTGTGCGGCGGGTACAACGGCGGCATCCTCCGCGAAGCCGCGTCCCAACTGCGGACCCTCCGCGCGGACGGCACCCCGTTCGACCTTGAAGTGTCCGGCAAGCGGGGCATGCAGTTCTTCAAGTTCCAGCAGATGCCCACCGCCGCCTTCTACACGCACTTCGAGGAGAAGCCGAAGTTCGAGGAAGTGGACGTGCTGGCGTCGCGGTTCATCGAACTGTACGTGTCCGGGCAGGTGGACAAGTTGATCGTCGTCTACCAGAAGTTCGGCAGCATCGCCCGCCAGCACCCGGTGGCCGAAGTGCTGCTGCCGCTGTCGTCGGTGAGCGTGGAAACCACGAAGAAGCCGAGCGGCCCGCAGCCGGACGCCGTCGTCGGCCCGAAGTCGGACTACGACTTTTTCCCGGACGCCGCCGGCATCCTGGACGAACTGGTCCCGGTGGCGTTCAAGGTGCGGCTGTTCAAGTGCTTCCTGGACGCCGCCGTCGGCGAGCAGATCGCCCGCCGGGTGGCCATGAAAGCCGCCACCGAGAACGCCGGCGACCTGATTAAGGAAGTGTCGCGGATCTACAACCGCACCCGGCAGGCGAACATCACGAAAGAGATTAGCGAGCTGATCGCCGGCTCCGAGGCGCTGAAGTAACCTGAAAAGGTTCTTGTTCGCCCGCCGCGCAAGCAAGGGGCGCAGCGCAACACGTCTCTTGCTTGCGCGGCGGGCTAACAAGACAAAACGGACGCCATGACCCGCCGCACCCTGAAATTCGACACCCTCGCGGACGCCGTGCGGGACGCCGAGAACCTGCTGGTGACGGGGTACGACAAGGTCGGGAACTGGGATTTAGCCCAGTGCTGCGGGCACCTGCGGCACTGGATGAGCTACCCGCTCGACGGGTACCCGCGGTCGCCGCTGTTGTTCCGGCCGCTGTTCTGGGTGATGCGGAACACGTTCGCCCCGCGAATGTTCCGGAAGGCGATCGCGAAGGGCGATGCGAAGGCCGGCATGCCGACCATCCCCGACTCGGTTCCGACGAGCGGTCAAGAGGCGGCCCCGGCGGTGGCAGCCCTCCGCGACGCGGTCGAGCGGTGGACGGCTCACACCGGCCCGCTCCACCCGTCGCCGCTGTTCGGACGGCTGAGCAAGGACGAGTGGACGGCCGGGCACCGGATTCACGCCGCGCACCACCTGGGGTTTTTGGTGCCGAAGGGCGGGTGAAGAATGCTGACGCCCGCCGACATGCCGCCGGGATACATGTTGGTCGTTTCGACGACGACCGACGTGCGCATTGAAGATGCCGCCGACCTGGACCTGTTCATCGACGCCAGTATCGATCCGACCGGAGTGTTGGCTTTCAAGATCGAGACGGAGCGGCCAGATAAAAGCCGGAGTTTCGTTCGCGGCAAAGTGTTGTTCGACCTCGTGACGCAGCACTTCGGTTTCGGTGCGAGCGTCACCGCGATTAAGGGGTATTGGACGCCCGGAAGTACGAACTTGGCGATCTTCAACAAACTAACGGCGGCCGGGCTACCGATCGAGCAAGCGGCACGCGGAACGTGGACCGGACAACAGGCGGATCGTTACGGATTCAAGACCGCCACGAAGGTCCAAACGCTAGGGGCCGGTCCAGGGTATTATGGAATAGCAGAGTTCCTATTCACCCGCTAGCGAGGACCGTCGTGACCGACCGCGAGACGCTGAAGGACGAATTGCGGGAGTTGTTCGGGCGCGGGGCGACGGTGGCCGAGTTGCTCCGGTTCGCCCGCGAGTCGGTCGGCGAAGACGCCCCCCGGAAGGAGTGGGTCGGTGCCGTTCGAGCCGCGTTCAACCTCCCTCCAAGCGGTTGGACGGTTGTCTCGGGGACGGAAAGTTTCGGCGACGGAACGGTGCCCGACGCGATGATGACACTCGCGTTCTGCCGCGACATCCTTGAGAAACGGGTTGAGTGGGACACGCCGTCGGACGAACCCCGCTGGTACGACGGCCTCACCAAGACGCCGTTCGCCGACTGGCAATCGGTCGCGGAAATGAACCACGGAGTCAGCCCCGAAGGATGGGCCGCGCTGGGCGAGAAAGACCGACAAGCCGTGATCGGGCTGGAAAAGATGCGGCTGGCGTGGAGCGAAGACCTCCAAATACTGGCCGCGCTGGCCGAGCAACTCCAGCGCCGCGTGAACGAACTGGACGGACGACACGAGACCCCGAACCACCACCCGGCCGCCGCCGGAGCCGCTTGATAACCCCGACCGGGAGTGCTTTCGATATGGCCGCCACCGCGAAGAAGCCGGGCAAAATCGTCCAGATCATCGGCTCGACGTTCGACGTCGAGTTCGAGGAGGGGCAACTGCCGGAGATTTACAACGCCTTGAAAATCGACGCGACCGTGAAGAGCGGGCTGCACATCAAGCTGACCGGCGAGGTGCAGCAGCACCTGGGCGGCAGCCGGGTGCGGTGCGTGGCGTTGGGCAGCACCGACGGCCTCGTCCGTGGGATTGAAGTGTCCGACAGCGGCGGCCCGGTGAGCGTGCCCGTCGGCCTGGAAACCCTGTCGCGGGTGTTCAACCTGCTCGGCGACCCCATCGACGGCCGCGGCCCGGTGAACGCCAAGGAGACCCGGTCCATCCACCGCGAGCCGCCCCGGTTCGACGAACTGTCGCCGAAGTCCGAAGTGCTGGTCACGGGCATCAAGGTGATCGACCTGCTCATCCCGCTGCCGCGGGGTGGCAAGGCCGGGCTGTTCGGCGGGGCCGGTCTCGGCAAGACCGTGATTCTGCAAGAGCTGATCACCCGGATCGCCAAGGAGTATAAGGGGTACTCGGTCTTCGCCGGGGTGGGCGAGCGGACCCGCGAGGGGAACGACCTGTGGCTGGAAATGCAGGAGACGAAGACCGGGGCCGACGCCGACGCCAAGAGCGTGATCGAGAACACCGCGATGGTGTTCGGCCAGATGAACGAGCCGCCCGGTGCCCGGATGCGGGTGGCCCTGAGCGCCCTGACGATGGCCGAGTGGTTCCGCGACAGCACCGGCACCGAGACGCTGTTCTTCGTGGACAACATCTTCCGCTTCAGCCAGGCCGGGTCGGAAGTGTCGGCGCTGCTGGGGCGGATGCCGAGCGCCGTGGGTTACCAGCCGACGCTGGCCACCGAGATGGGCGAACTGCAAGAGCGGATCACCAGCACCAGCAAGGGGGCCATCACCTCCGTGCAGGCGGTGTACGTGCCGGCCGACGACCCGACCGACCCGGCCCCGGCCAACACGTTCCAGCACCTGGACGCCTTCCTCTACCTGGAGCGAAGCATCTCCGAGAAGGGCATCTACCCGGCCATCGACCCGCTGGCGTCGAACAGCCGTCTGCTCGACCCGCAACTGGTGGGCGAGCGGCACTTCGCCGTGGCCGACCGGGTGAAGCGGATCCTCCAGCGGTACCGCGAACTGCAAGACATCATCGCCATCCTCGGCGTGGACGAACTGAGCGAAGAGGACAAGCAGGTGGTGGCCCGCGCGCGGCGGATCGAGCGGTTCCTGTCGCAGCCGTTCTTCGTGGCCGAGGCGTTCACCGGCAAGGACGGCGAGTTCACCAAGATCGAAGACACCATTCGCAGCTTCGAGGAACTGTGCGACGGCAAGCACGACGCCCTGCCGGAAGGGGCGTTCATGTACGTCGGCAGCATCGAACAGGCGGTCGAGGCTGCGAAGAAGATGGCGGGCAAGTGAGTTGGTCCCCCTCTCCCCTGGCGGGAGAGGGGTT
>JBBRUO010000426.1:0-5636 GCA_038247725.1 Gemmatales bacterium | reverse complement strand
GGGTCGATTCCGTTGGTACTCGAAGGGTCCGCGAACTTGCGGAAGAACGACAGCGTCGAACAACTGACCGCCACCCGTAGCCGGGAACTGCACGACTGGCACGCCGGGTGGATTGACCAACTCGTGAGCGCCCACCATGCCGACGAGTGACACCACCACCGCCCCGCCGGACCAACAGAAGCCGAAGAAGGCGACGAATGCCGTCATTTTGCAGCGGGTGGAAGAAGTTCTCGCCATCCGCATCGACGGGGCGCAGTTGCACGATATCCGTCGGTATGCGTCGGAAAAAGAGTGGGGAGTGAGCGACCGCCAGCTTGAACGCTACATCGAGAAGGCCGACCGGTTGCTGATCGAACGCCGACAGAAGAAATGGGGCCGGATGAAGGCGATGCACCTGGCGCGGCGGGAGGCGCTGTACGCCCGCGCGTTGCAGGCGGCCGACTACCGCACCGCGCTGGCCGTGCTTCAGGACTTGGCCAAGCTTCAAGACCTGTACATGGACGAACGCGAATTACGGAAGTTGCAACGCGAACTGAAGGAACTGGACGCGCGGTTGAAGGCGATCCCTGCACCGGAAGGAGCGGAGGACTCGCTCGTCACGATACTGAACGATCTCCCCACGGATGAAAAGGTACGGCTGGCCAAGCTGCTCCGGGAGCGCGGGTACAACCCCGGCGGGGTTACGATCATCGTCGAAGGGGATGAGTAGCGCCGGCGTCACGCGCTGACGCGAGTTGTCGGCCGAGTACGATGACGAGGCCCGTCTCGCCGGTATCGGTGCGTGCGATCCGAGACCGGGGAGCGAGTGCCCCCATGAACGAAGCCGAAACCTGCCGGACGATGGTCCGCCCGAAGCTGGAAGCCGCCGGCTGGGGCGCGACCGGTGAGCGGCACTACGAGGAGCAAATCGCCATCACCGCAGGCCGGGTGATCCTCCTCAGCGGCCAGCCGAAGCGGTTGAAGAAGAAGATTCCCGACTTCCTGCTGTTCTTCAGCCGGGACATCCTGCTGGCCGTGGTCGAAGCCAAGTCGAAGGACCGCCCGGCCGCCGACGGCATCCAGCAGGCGAAGGACTACGCCCGCATCCTCGGCTTGCACTTCGCCTACGCCACCAACGGCACCGAGATCATCGAGTACGACGCCTTCACCGGTCAGGAAACGACCGTCGCGGCGTTCCCCTCGCCGGCCGAACTGATGCAGCGCTACCAAATCGGTTGTGCCCACTCCTCGGCCGTGACGGACGCCCTTCGCATCCCCGACTTCTACGACGAGAAGAAGCGGCCCCGGTACTACCAGCGCATCGCCATCGAGCGGGCCGTCACCGCCGTCGTCGTAGGCAAGCGGAAGCGGTTCCTGCTGACGCTCGCCACCGGCACAGGGAAAACCACCGTCGCGTTTCAAATCTGCTGGAAGCTGTGGTCGGCCCGGTGGAACGTCGGCGCGCCCGGCACCCGCAAACCTCGAATGCTGTTCCTCGCCGACCGGAACAAGCTGGTCGATGACCCCCAGGCGAAGGACTTCGCCCCGTTCAGCGATGTCAGCCGTTCCATTCCGGCAAGTTGTACTCGTTCGGCGCACAGGTGTCCCCGCTCCCAAGTGTGACATGTAAGGAGGTCATGTCGGCCGTTGGTATTGGACAGTCACAAACTCAAACCCGAACAACTCACACAATGGTTGCCACTCTCCAGAGTTCGTGGACATTGCATGGTCGGCCATCCCCTCCGCTTCCAGAGCGATCAGCAGATCACCTGCGTTTCGACAGTTGCTGCTGGTGAGGTCGCAGGCCGCGTCGCCCCCGACACGTTCGATCAGATCCAGAGTCTTGCGGAACTGGTTGGGTAGTTCCCCTGTTGCCTGCCCGGAAGGGGGTTTGGGAGAGGCCAGTCGCTCGATGTCCGTCTTCAATCGGGCGGCGGAGCGGAGCAAGCTTTCTACATGGCAGTTCTTGTTCTGCTGACGCTTGCAGGTCGGCAGATTCACATCATAAGTGGTCCTCTTGAACCGCGGCTTCTCCAGCGCACGGTCGCACTGGAGTTTGTCGCGGAGTACAGAGTCCACGCTTTCCGCGAACCATTCGTAGCACTCTTTAATGTGGTCTTGGAGACTGAGACGAGCCTTCTCCGCAAGTCGCACGTCCTCGGCAGCGGTGATGGTGCGAGAACTGGCGAAAATATCAAGGATGTTGTTGAAGATGTGCCCGCGAAGAGCTTGCTGCCTATGCTGGGATTCGATGAAGTAGTCACGAACGGCAGTGAACTTGGCTCCTTTCCGGCTGAGCGCGCCGTGGATTGTGATCATCTCTTGGATGACAGTTGCCTTGAATTCCAGTTGCCCGAAACTCGTTGCGAAGCGGAATTGATACGGACTGATCCGGTCCTTGATGACCGCTTCCCGGTGTCCGGATTTGACGCGGTCGATCTGAATCGAAGTGTCGAGCAGTACCCTTTTCTCTCCTAACTCCGACGCAGGGGGTTGGGCCACCGCAGTGGACGCACTCATCGGCCGGCTCCGTTACTCGGTTGGCTCTTGGGACTCAACCTCAACAAGTTTGAACTGCTTGCGCAGGTCGTCCGCGGATAGCGTCCCGCGGAAGAGTGGAAGTCCGTGACTCTTCACCAAGTCGGCCACCTCGCCGACCGTCGTATCATTGATCGAATAGCGGTGCCGTAGTGTAACGAAAACGTCTTCCAAGAAACCGACGTGTCGGTGATCCCAGATGGCGTTGTTGATCTGACCCTCGACTTTCAACACGACACGTTTGAGGGCATCTTTCTCGCCCCATGCCACGTCGTACAAGTCCTGCACCAATGCTTCGATTTCGGCCGCGGCCGTCATCCAGTCGTCCGGAAGAGCGGTCTGGCCGACCGGCGGTTTGAGGCGACGCACTTCGCGGAGCGTGGCGTCGCAGATCGTCCGAAACCGCTTGTACTGAGTCGGGTCGCCGTCCACGGCGGGCAATTTCGGCGACCCCCGCGTGGGGTTCGTCCGCACCCCCCGGTCGGATTGAGTGAGGCTGACTGTGGATGTGTGCGCAAGGGAACCACGGTCGGCGGTCAGAGCAGCGTTCACCTTTACGCCGTCCTCGGGGCTGATCGCCAGAGGTTGGCCACCCGAAGTTTGGATGGAACTTGAGTCTGTCCGTTGAGGCCGAGGCATGTGATCAGCCCTTGGTAATGTTCTGAGCGATGCGGCCGATCGCATTCTTTGCCCAATCGAGACTTTCCCTGATGAAGTCTGAACAGGGAAAATCATCCCTCGCTACCTCTCCCTCAAGCCGGTTTTCAAGTTCCACCTGTACGGCCAGCGGTGACACCGCCGGGAGGAGTTTCTGTGCGGCAAGGAGCGCGTTTAACGTCTCACGCTGTCGTTCTGGAAGCAGCCTGGCTCCTCTCGTCAACAGTCGGAGGTCGGGGTTTTCTCTCCGCGTTTGGCGAATGACTTGGGCAGCGAGTCGGCGGGTGTGCTCGGCCCTCACCTCGCCCCAGCGATCCCCCACCCGGTGAACGATGGCGTAGTTGAGCGCCTGAGGGGTTGACCCGATGATCTCCTGCACCGTTTCGGTAACGTCCACCAGCCTCAAGTCTCGCAACGCCGTTTCCGCTTGCTGTTCCTGGTTCGCGTCGAAGCCCTTCTGATACTCGATGCCAACTGCCGGTGTGATGAAAGTGTCCACCTCAAACACGCTCGCGAGGATGTCAACAATTTTGGACGCTTGGTCGAGAAAGTGGGGTGGTGAAAGCACCCCTTCCTGAGTGACGCCCAGACCTTCCGAACTGAACACCAACTGCATTCCCAGGAGATCGTTCCGCATGTTTCCGGACTTGGGGGATATCTCCGCCGGGAGCCACTCCTTTTCGAGTACATCCTCAAGCCGCACCAACGCCTCTCCCGCTCGGTCCAAGTAGCGGTAGCCACGAACGAAACGGACAGACAGCCGCAATTCGTGGAGAGAGAAGCCCAATGGCATGACAGCGATTCCGACAGTCGCGGAAGGGTTGTTGAGTGTAGGTAGTCTATTCGCGAAGGAGGCTTCGCACAATGACCGTTCTCGAATGCTTCCTCGGCCACCTGTACGAGTCGCTACTGAAGGAGGAAATGCGGGACGCGGCCGGCGACAGCGGCGAGTTCTACACCCCGCGCGCCGTCGTCCGATTCCTGGTCGCGGCCACCAACCCCCGGCTCGGCGAAACGGTCCTGGACCCCGCCGCCGGCACCGGCGGTTTCCTCGTGGAGGCGTTCGCCCACCTGAAGGCCCAAGCGAAGAAGGCCGCCGACATCGAGACGCTTCAGACGCGGAGCATCTTCGGCACCGAGGCCAAACCGATGCCGCACATGCTCTGCCAGATGAACCTCCTGTTGCACGGGTTGGACGCGCCGGCCATCGCCAAGGCGAACAGTCTGAACCGCCGTGTGGCCGACATCGGCGACGCCGACCGGGTGGACGTGATCCTCACCAACCCGCCGTTCGGTGGCGAGGAAGAAAAGGGCATCCAGAACAACTTCCCGACCGACAAGCAGACGGCCGAAACCGCGCTGCTGTTCCTGCAACTCATCATGCGGTTGTTGCGACGGAAGCCGGCCGGCCGCGCGGCCGTCGTCGTCCCGAACGGCACCCTCTTCGGCGACGGCGTGTGCGGGCGGATCAAGCACGAGTTGCTGACGAACTTCAACCTGCACACCGTCGTCCGGCTACCGAACGGCGTGTTCGCCCCGTACACCGCCATCCCGACGAACGTGCTGTTCTTCGACCGCACCGGCCCGACGGCCGACGTGTGGTACTACGAGCAGCCGTTGCCCGTCGGCCGGAAGAACTACACCAAGACGGCCCCGATGCAGTTCGAGGAGTTCGCCGACTGCCTGGCGTGGTGGAGCAATCGGGAGGAGACTGACCGCGCGTGGAAGGTGCCGGCGGCGGAGTTGATCGCGGCCGGGTGCAACCTGGACCGCAAGAACCCGAACGCCAAGCCGGACGCCGAACACCTGCCGCCGGCCGAGTTGGTGGCCAGCATCCTGGCGAAGGAAGCCAAGATCGCCGCCATCGTCGGCGAAATCCGTGACCTCCTCGCGGCCAAGGCGTGAACCGCCCCGGCCCGTCGGCTATCCTGAACGGAAAGGAGACCCCGCCATGTCCACCGCCACGATGGAAGAGGTGCAGTCGCACCTGCCCGAACTGCTCGACGCGCTCGCCGCCGGCGACGCCGTGGTCATCACCCGCGACGGCAAGGCGGTCGCCCGGATCACCCCGGAATTGCCCGTCGGCGTGCCGATCCCCGGCCGGGGCAAAGGGAAGCTCGTCATCGTCTCGGAGGACGATGACCACCTGAAGGACTTCGCGGAGTACCTGTGATGGACCTCCTCCTCGATACCCACACCCTGCTCTGGTACTACCTCGACGATCCGCAGTTGTCCGCCACCGCCCGCGCGCTCGTCAGCGACCCGGCGAACCGGGTGCTCGTCAGCCCGGCGAGTTACTGGGAGATCGCTATCAAGGTGTGTACGAAGAAGTACACGCTGACGGTGCCGTTCCCGCAGTTCATCCAGGAAGCCATCCACGACAACGGGTTCGTCATCCTGCCCATCGAGCCGAGGCACGCCGAACCGCTGACCACCCTGCCCCGGCACCACAACGACCCGTT
>JBBRUO010000425.1:0-5654 GCA_038247725.1 Gemmatales bacterium | reverse complement strand
GGCAGGGGGTGGCACGGGCGGCGAACCGCGAACCCGAGAAGGCCGTCGAACTGTGGGAGGCGGGCGCGTCCGTCGCGCACCGGTTGAAGGTACCCGACCCCCGGGAGGCGATGCTGGCGCGGCTGCGCGACCACTTCGCCGACCAACCCGACCGCGTGCGGAAATTCGAGCGCCAACTGGCCGAAACGCCTCCCGCTTCGGCATGAACTTGTCGGCCGACGGGCCGTGAGGAACCCACGATGTCACTCGACGGGCTGCGAGAGTCGGCGCAAGCCTCCATCGGCGAGGGGACACACGCCGCCGGTCTGGTGGTCGGCGGCTTGGCCACCCAGCAAGCGACCGCGTTCACCGGGTTGGTCGAACCGCTGACGGTCACCGGAGCGGACGGGCAGCCGCGCGAGCCGGAGGGGGCGCTCGAGACGTCCGTGGCCGTCGTCCGCCGGGCACAGCAGGCGGTCGGCGCGGTGAGCGGCATCATCGGGGCGATTGACGGCGCGCTCGACATGGGCTTCGCCGCCCTCACATCGCCGCTAGCGGCGATCTTCCCCAGCCTGCCGGCGGCGACCCTGGGCAGCCTGTACGTCGGCACCCCGCACACGCACACCCACCCGCCGAGCCTGATCCCGCCGGCCCCGCCGGTGCCGCTACCGAGCCTCGGCAGCGTGATGCTCGGCGTCAGCGTGCAAGTGCATCTGGGTGGGATGCCGGCGGCGCGGGCCGGGGACAAGGGCCTCGCCCCGACGTGCGGCGGGTTCACCCCGTTCTTCGAGATCAAGTTGGCGTCGTCGAACGTGTTCATCGGCGGGAAGCGGGCGGCGCGGATGACCGACATGTGCCAGGCGTGCAAGCCCGGCCCGCCGAACAAGCCCCCGACCCCCGCGACCGGAATGCTGGGGAAGCTCGCCAACGTGGCGGACGTGGCGTCGCAAGTGGTGGAGAAAGGGGGCCAGGCCGCCGCCGTGTTGGGCATGGCCGCGGACCTCGGGGAGGCGGCCGTCCTCGCCCCGGACAGCCCGGCGCTGGCCGCCGGGAAAGCGATGGCGGCCGCCGGCGCGGCGGCTCAGATGGCCGCCGACCTCGCCGCCGCGTCCGCCGTCGTCGGGGACCCCGGCGTCCCACCCAGTACCGGGGCCATCGTCGTGCCCGGCGCGCCGACGGTGATGATCGGCGGGTTCCCGATGATCCCGACGTTCAACTTCGCCAGCGGACTGCTCAACAAACTGGCCGCCCTCTCCCCGCGCCGCGCCGCCCGGCTCGCGCGGCAGGCGCGCGGCCCCGAAGGGTGACCGTAGCAACCTCGCTCCCGGTCGGGAGCCACCACAATTATGCTCACCTGCCATTACCGCCTGAAACCGAACCAGACCGTCGTCGGCGACCCCATCGACGTGGTCACCGGCGCGAGTCTGGATACGCAGACCGACTTCGCCCTCGCCGGCCCGCTGCCGATCCGCTGGCACCGCAACTACGACAGCGGCAAGCACGCCATGCCCGGCTCCCTCGGCTGGGGGCAGTTCCACGAGTTCGACCGCCGGCTGGTGTTCGACCTGGACGGGATGCGGTACGTCGGGCCTTCCGGCGACGTTGTCGGCTTCCCCTTTCTGGATCGCGACGGGGACACGGGGGCCGCCGCCGGCGTCACGGTGCGGCGGGTGACGGCGCGACGGTTCACGATCGCCACACCCGGCGAGCCGCTCGCCACGTTCGACCTCACCGGCGGCCGCACCTTCGCCCCGCTGACGGCCATGAGTCGCGGCGCGGCGCGGGTCGCGTTCGGGTACGACCAAGACGGCCTGCTCCATTCCGTCACGGACTCCCTCGGCCGCGTGATCCGCGCCGAAAACGACGGCGTCGGTCGGCTGGTCCGGCTCACGCTACTCGACGGGTCGCGGTCCCGGAAACTGGCCGAGTACCAGTACGACGCGGCGGGAAACCTCGCCCGCGTGACGGACCCTTATGGGAACGTGTTCCAGTCCCGGTTCGACCGCGACCACCGGCAGACCGTCCGGATCGACCGGCGGGGGTACGCCTTCCAGTTCGACTACGACGCGGCCGGGCGGTGCGTGCGGGCAGGCGGGCATGACGGCACCGACGAGGTGCGGCTGCGGTACGACCCGGATTTACGTCTGACGGTGGTGACCAAGCGCGACGGCGGCGACTGGACCTTCTTCTACGACGACGCCGGGGTGGTGACGCGGATCCTCGCCCCGGACGGCGGCATCGAGCAGTTCAACCGCGACGAGACGGGCCGTCTGGCCGAGGAAGTGGACCCGCTCGGCAACAAGTCGCGGCGCGTCTTCTCCGCTGCCGGCGCTGTCGTCGGACGGATCGACCCAGTCGGCACCTATCGCCCCAGCGGCGACGATTCGACCGGCCCGTCGCCGCACCGCGTCCCGGCGAACCCGGCCCAGTGGGATTGCGGCGACCGCTGGCTCGGAATCGCGGCGGAAAAGCCCACCCGCGAGACGGACGACTTCGGGTTGCGGTTCCGTGAGACGTTCGGGGACGGCACGAACCGCCGGTGGGTGCATGACGCGAACGGGAACGTGACGAAGTTCGTGGACCGCGACGGGCGGGCCACCAGCTACGAGTTCGCGTCGTGGAACATGCTCGCGGCCGAGACCGACGCGCTCGGCGGGCGGGTGCGATACCGGTACGCCCCGCACCGCCACGTCACGGCTTGTCTCGACGCCGGCAACACCCTCAGCGAGTACGGGTACGACGCCTGCGAGCGGCTGAACGAGGTGCGGCGGCACGGCATCGTGAAGGAAAAGTACCACTACGACGTGGCCGGGAATCTGACGGCCAAGTTCGACGCCGACGGCAGGCGACTGTTGGAGATCGAGTACGGCCCGGCGAACCTGCCCGTCGTGCGGCGGTTGGCATCGGGCGACGTTCACGAGTTCAAGTACGACGCGCGCGGCCGTTACTTGGCGGCGAAGACGAAGGCGTTCGCGGTCACGTTCGCCTACGACGACCTCGGCCGGCGGGTCCGCGACGAGCGCGACGGGTCGGGTGTGCGGCACACCTTCGGGCCGACGGGCGTGCTGGAATCGGTAATCCTCGGAAAGTACCCCGTTCGGTACGACCGCCGCGCGGCCGACGAGATGGCCCTCACCGACCCGACCGGCGCGACGCACACCCTGCGGTTCTTCGGGAATGGGACGACCGAGCGCCGGTTCGCCAGCGGCACGGCGGACGTGTCGAAGTACGGCGACGGCGGGCGGTGTCTGGAGCGCGTCCGCACCGGTGTCGGCGGCGAGTGGGTGCGGCAGTACCGGTATTCCCCCGAAGGCGATTTGCTGGCCGCTACGGACTCCGCGCGAGGGGAAACGACGTACCGCCACGACGCCGCGCATCGCGTCGCCGGGGTGCAACGGCCGGGCGCTACGTTCGAGCCGATTGACCTGGACCTGGCCGGGAACATCTTGCGAATGCCGGGGTTGTCAGGCGTGCAGATGCTCGACGGCAATCGCCTGTCGGCGGCCAACGGCGAGCGGTTCGAGTACGACCGGCGGAACCACATCGCCGTCCGCAGCGCCGGCACCCGCGAGACCCGTTACCACTACGACAGCCGCGACTTCCTGGTGAAGGTCGAGCGCACCGGCGAGCCGGACTGGACCGCCGCGTATGACCCGCTCGGCCGACGGGCGTGGAAGCAGTGGGGCGACGGCAAGCGAGTGGAATACTTCTGGGACACGGATCGGCTCATCGCCGAGCGGGACGAGACGGGGCGGGTGCGGGTGTATGTGTACGCCGACCCGTTCGCGATGGTGCCGGTGCTGTTCGTCGAGTACGCCTCGGCGGACGCGGACCCGGCGGACGGCCGGCGCTACTACGTCTTCACCGATCAAATCGGCTGCCCGACACGGGTGGAGGACGACCGCGGCGAAGTGGCGTGGTCGGCGGTGATTGACCCGTTCGGCCGCGCGACGGTGGATTCGGCGAGCGTCATCGAGTTCGCGTTGCGCTTCCCCGGCCACTGGCTCGACGCCGAGACCGGCCTGCACTACAACCGCTTCCGGTATTATGACCCGGCCCTCGGCCGGTACCTGCAAAGCGACCCCATCGGTGTCGCCGGCGGGTTGAACCTGTACGCCTACTGCGACGGCAATCCACTGACGCGGGTGGACGTGCGGGGGCTGGCGGACTGCCCCAAACACCCGCCGGGCAAGCCCCCGGAAGGAGATTGTGAGGTCTGCCACGACAAGGAAGCTGCGGAGGCCCGCCGGGCGACGCTTGAGTCCGTGACGGAGACCAAGAACAGACAACTCGAGGCGATTCGGGAGGCCAAGGCGCAGGGTCTGGATCGAAAACCCCATCCGGACGACCCGCCCCCGAGTACGGTCAGGTTCGAGGAGGTCGGTGGGGTGGCCGTCCGGGTCGAACAGACCGCGAACTCGGCGAAGGATCCGGTCGAACGGAAATTCGTTCAGAACCAGAGTGATTTGCGGTCGGTGGCAGACGCCCACTCCGACGGCGGCAATCTCAACAACATGCAGCCGCAGGAGGGAAAGCCCTTCTATAACAGCGCCGACGGGAATCGCGAGCTCGAGTACAACCCCGTCGGGCACGACACCCCCCGTGAGGGGCCGCACGTGGCTGTGAAAGAACGCGACCCCGACGACCCGCAGTCCAGGTTCAAAAACAAGGACAAGTTCTTCATCGAGGGCCAGGCGGACAAGCCGGACCCGGGGGGCAACCCCGACGACAGGCCGGGGGCAGATCCGTCGAGGTTTTTATGACGGGGCATCGCAAGTGCGGTCGTGATTCGTGGTCGTGTACCGATCATTCAGTGGGAGTACGGAATGGGACTTGAGCTGCAGGGGTCGAGACTTGTCCCTCTCGCCGACGCCGGGTCGCTGATCCGGGCGTTACTCCCGGTTCTCGCGCTCCCGGCCCAGTCCAGCAGGGTGTTCAACCCGGACGCGATCTTGTCTGCGGCCAAGGCCGCAGGAGCGACAGTCGAGATGACTCCCGTGCCTGACTGGGAGCCCCTGCCCGACGCGGAGGTGTACCGACTCCTCGCCCGCGGCTGGCTACCCGGGGGGCCCGACCCCGTCGTCGTCGTCCCGGCGGACTCGCTCCGGAGTGGACGGCTGTTGTCAGGCCACGCCGTGGAATGCCCGCAGAACTTGCTACCCGTGATGATCGCGAGCTACCTCGACCGGGCGGAATCGCATTTCTTCGACGGCGACACGATCTTCGTCTGCCCGGCCCAGCGGGCGATGTTGATCTTCCACCACGAGGGGTACGGCTTCGTCGTCCGGGGCATTCCCAAGGTGCCGTGACCTTCCCGCCGGCCGCCGTGCATCGCGAACCGACTTCGATCCGTTACTTCCACGCCTGCGGTCACATCGACTGCCCGCCCGGCAAGGCCCGCTTCCGGTTCGCCGACCGCTGGTGGCAACTCCCGCTGTAATGGCAAACGGGGAAGCCTGACCCAAGGTCCGGCTTCCCCATTTGCCGTCGGGTCGTCCGCTCAGAACCGCCACCGCAACTCCGTCCGGTAGAGCTGGTCGGCGAAGTGGTCGCGGGTGAGGGCGAACTGCATGCCGAAGCCGAGGTCCAGCTTGTCCCCGACGGCCAGGCGGAAGCCCGGCCCGAGGGTGAAGTAGGTGTCGCCGTTCCGCCCCGCCATCAGCCCGGTGTTCGGG
>JBBRUO010000424.1:0-5655 GCA_038247725.1 Gemmatales bacterium | reverse complement strand
CACGACCCGAGTTACTGCTCGAAGGACAACCCGATCGAGCGGCGGTTCTTCCCGCACGTCGGGCGGGCGTGCCAGGGGGTGCTGTTCGACACGCGGGAGACGGCCGTCCGGCTGATGCGGACCGCGACCACCCGCACGGGGGTGCGGACCACGGTGAACGTCCTCCGCCGCGTGTACGAGACCGGCCGGCAGGTGTCCGACGAGTTCAAGGCGAACATGCCGATCCGGTTCGACGACCGGCTGCTCAAGTGGAACGACCGCGCCGTACCCCAATGACGACGACAGTTGTTCCCGCTCCGATCCTTACTGCGGGAGCGCCTGCCCGTCGGTCAGCGCCGAGGCCGGAGTCGCCACCACTTCGCCGCCGGAGATGTCGGTCCAGTCCGTCGCCCCGGCCCGCTTGTACCGTCGCACCTGGGTGAACCGGGCGTCCCCTTTGTGCAGTTGGACCGCCACCCGCACCGCCTTCCCGCCCTCCGCCAAGTACAAGACGGGTTCGCCGTTCACGGTGCCGACCGCCGCCGTCGGGACGGACCACTCGGCCGGCAGATCGGCGGTGAACTTCGTGTAGGCATACGTCCCTGGCCGGACTTGCCCGTCCGGGTTCGGCAGATCGACCTCGACGCGGAGCGTCCGCGACCCCGGTTCCAGCGCCCATGACGTGCGGGCCACCGTCCCCGTCACGGCCGTCGCCGGGAGCGTCACCGCCACCGGTTGCCCGACCGTCACCAGCGCGGCGTCCGCTTCCGGGACGCTCACCACCACCCGCACGGGGTCGATGCGGGCGACCGCGAACAGCCCCTGCTTGCCGTCGGCGGTGACGTAGTCGCCGGTACTGACCGCCCGCCGGGTGACGACGCCGTCGAACGGGGCTTTCAGGCGGAGGTACTCTCGCAGGGCCGCGACCCGCAGCACGTCGGCCGCGGACACGTCCCGCACGGCTTCCGCCGCCGTCACGTCGGCGATCGCTTTGTCCCGATCCGCCTCGGCTTTCGCGACCGTCGCCTCGGCGGACGTCACTTTGGCCGTGGCCTCGTTCCGCCCCGCCTCGGCCGACTTGAACTGGTTCCGGGTCTCGTCGCGGGTCTGGCTGTCGATGACGCCGCCCGTCACCAGTTTCGTGATGCGGTCGATCTCGGACTGCCACCGCTCGTAGTTCGCCTGTTCCCGGCTCAGCCCCGCCGTGGCCACCGTCACGTCCGCCCGCGCCGCGGCGACCCCGGCGACACTCGCGGCCAGCGCCTTCCGCGCCTGCGTCACCTCGGCCTCGGTCCGCCGGACGACCGCCTCCTTCTGCTTGTACTCCTCTTCCAGTTCGGGCACCGCGAGTTCGGCCAGCACTTGCCCCTGCGTCACCCGGCTGCCGATGTCGATGAGGCGGTCGTGGGCCGGCCGCGCCGCCTTGTCCGGGTCGGCGAGGATCGCCCGCACGTACCCCGGAATCTTGGGGTACAGGACGGTCTCCTCGAACGGGTGAATGCTCCCCGGCTGTTCCACGGTGCGCTTCACCGGCCGCCGTTCGAGTTTCACCGTCGTAATGGCGGGGCCGGCGGAGACAGGTGCGGCCGCGGGAGCCGGCGCGGGACGGCCGCAACCGGTCGCCGAGGCGAGGGCCAACAACCCGGCGGCGAAGGCGCGATCAAGGCGCATGGTGCGTCTCCTGGACGGTGAGCGGCACTTCGGGGACGAAGTGGCGGCTGGCCGGGTCGAACGGGTCGAGCGAGACCGAGGCGGTGCCGGCGCGGCCCATCACCAGCGCGAACACGGCCGGCAGCACGAACAGGGTGGTCGCGGTGGCGGCGACGAGGCCGCCGATCACCGCCCGGCCGAGGGGGGCCACCTGGTCGCCGCCCTCGCCGAGGCCCACCGCCATCGGCACCATGCCCGCGATCATCGCGCCGCTGGTCATCAGGATCGGCCGCACGCGGGTCCGCGCGCCTTCGACGGCGGCCGCCAGCGCCGTCCGCCCTTCCACCCGCGCCCGCTCGGCGAAGGTGACGAGCAGGATGGCGTTCGCGGTCGCCACCCCGACGGCCATGATGGCTCCCATGAAGGATTGCAGGTTCAACGTCGAACCGGTGACGACCAGCAACCCGACGACCCCGGCGAGGACGGCCGGCACCGGGGCCACGGCCACGATCGCCAAACGGAGCGACTGGTAGTACGCCGTTAACATCAGGCCGATGACGACGACGGCGACGGCCAGCCCGAACGCCAGCCCGCGGAACAGTTCGTCGAACGGGGTGATCTGTCCGCGGACATCGACCGCGACCCCCTTCGGCGGGTCGCCGGCCGCCCGGATCGCCTTCGCCACCGCCCCGGACACGTCGCCGAGGTCGTCGCCCTGAATGTTGGCCGTGAGCGTCACCACGCGCTTCATGTTGTAGCGGTCGATCTCGCCGGGCATCACCCCTTCCGTCACCACCCCGATGTCGCGGACGAGGACGGTCTTGTCGCCAGTTTTCATCACCGGCACCAGTTCCAGATCCTTCGGCGACGTGACCAGCGCGAAGGGCACTTCGACTTGCACCTGGTACGAGTTTCCGGACTTCGGGTCGCGCCAGTAGTTCGGCACCGTGAACCGACTGGACGACGTGAACGGCGTGACCGCGCGGGCCACGTCGGCGGCGGTGCCCCCGCTGGCGGCCAACTTCTCCCGGTCCACTTCCACTTCCACCGTCGGGTAATCGAGCGGCTGGGAGAACTGCAAGTCCTTCAACCCCGGCACCTTGGCCATCTCGGCGAAGACGGCCTCGGCGTAGGCGCGGTTCGCGGCCACGTTCGACCCCGACACCTGCACCTCGATCGGGGTGGGTGCGCCGAAGCTCATCACCTCGTTGACGATGTCGGCCGGCTCGAACGACAGCTTCAGGTCGGCCACCCGCCGCTCGGCCACCGCCGCCGGCATCCCCCCGGCGACCCACCGGGCGGCCGTCCACGCGCGGAGGTGGGCGGGCAGTTTCGCGCGGAGGGCCGCCTTCAACTCCTCGACCCGCACTGGGCCGGGTTTCAGCTTCACCCGCACCGCCGACTCGTGCGGCCCGCCCATCCACAGGTACACGGCGTTGATCGGGTAGCTGGACGCGACCACCCCCAGATACCCCAGCGAAATCTCGACTTCCCCGCCGCCCGCCGTCACCTCGTCGCCGATGACCCGCAGGGCCTCTTGCGTGATCGCTTCGGTCTCTTCGATGCGGGTGCCGGTCGGCGCGCGGAGGCGGAGTTGGAACGAGCCGGAGTCTACCTGGGGGAAAATCTCGGTGCCGAGGTGAGACCCGACGAGGACCACGACGGCGGCGGCGACCGCGAGGTACGCGGGCACCAGCGCCCACCGCAACTCGGCCAGGAACGCCACCGCGCGGGAGTACCCGCCCGGCGTAGTGGTGGCCTCTCCGCCGCCGTGCCGGTTGCGGAACAGCAGCACGCACAGCACCGGGACGAACGTACTGGACAGGATGTAGCTGGCGATCATGGCGAAGCCGACGGCCAGCGCCAGTGGCAGGAACAGCCCGCGGGCGGCCCCTTCCATCACGAATGACGGGATGAACACGGCCAGGATGCACAGCATCGCCAGCAGTCGCGGCACCGCCGTCTCGCTCACCCCCCGCCACACGGCGAGCGCCACCGACGGCGTCCGCGTCATCTGAACGTGAATGTTCTCGACCGCCACCGTCGATTCGTCCACGAGGATGCCGACCGCCAGGGCCAGCCCGCCGAGCGTCATCAGGTTGATCGACTCGCCGGTGAGCCAGAGGGCGACCAGCGCGGCGATCAGGGCGAACGGGATGTTCAGCACCACCACCACCGCGCTCCGCCAGTCGCGGAGGAACACCAGCACCATCAGGCCGACGAGGCCGGCCGCCAGCAGCCCCTCGAACGCCACCCCCGTCATCGAGTTGGTGACGAACGGCGACTGGTCGAACTCGAAGCTCACTTTGATGTCGTCCGGCAGTTCGGCCTGCATTTTGGGCAGGTTCGCCCGCACCTTGCGGACCACGTCGAGGGTGGAGGCGTTGGCCCGCTTGGTGACGAGGATGTACACCGCCCGCTTGCCGTTCACCAGGGCGTACCCGGTCGGGATGTCGCTGGCGTCGTCGATGAGCGGGGCGTCGGTCACCGGGTCCCGCTTCACCACGTCCCGCAGGAACACCCCCGGCTTCACCTCGATGGCACCGAGGTCGGCCGGCTGCACCACCATCGCGTTGGTCGGCACCAGCGGCATCCGGGTGGCGTCGCGGAGCTGCCCGGACGGGGCGATGGCGTTCCCTTCGGTCAGCTTCGCCACCACGTCGTCGGCCGACAGCCCGTAGGCCCGCAGCCGCTCCGGGTCCGCCCGCACCACCACCGTCCGCTGGCTGCCGCCGAACGGCGGCGGGGCGCTCACCCCCTCGATGGCGGCGAACATCGGCCGCACCTTGAACAGCGCCTTGTCCTGGATGTCGCCGATGGTCCGCGACTCGCTGGACATGACCAGGTAGCCGACCGGCACGCTGCCGGTGTCGAACCGCATGATGAACGGGTTGACCGTGCCCGGCGGCATGAACGCCCGCGACCGGTTCACGTACCCGACCGTCTCGCCCATGGCCTGGGCCATGTCGGTGCCGGGGTGGAAGTACAGTTTCATCACCGACATGCCCTGGACGTTCTTCGACTCGACGTGGTGGATGCCGTTGATGTAGAGGAAGTGGTACTCGTAATAGTTGGCGATCATCCCTTCCATCTGCTGCGGGTCCATCCCGCCGTAGGGCTGGCAGACGTAGATGACCGGCAGGTTCAGAGCCGGGAAGATGTCCACCTTCATCCGGCTGTACGCCAGCGCGCCCGCGAACACGGTGCCGACGACCAGCACCAGAACCGTGACCGGACGGCGGAGGGCGGCGGTGATCGGGTTCATGTCGCGTTCCGGTGGGCGTGGCCGGTTCGGAGAGACAGCGGCGACACGGTTCCCGATTCAAGATACGAAGCCAAGTGCCGAGTCGCCCTCACTCCCCGCGCTTGCCTTTCAGCATGGCGTTCAGTTCGTCGATCAGTTCCGGCAGTTCGGCGAGGGTGTTCAGACCGGCGTCATGGAAACAGCCGGAGTCGGACCCAGAACTCACGGGCGACAAGGCGGGTCGGGTCGTTCATGCGGAGGGTATCGACCGTTGCTCGACCGGTCGGGGTCAGGCCCCAGAGTTCCGCTCGCTCGGCAACGTAGGTGAAGTGAACGGTCCAGCGTTCTTCGCGGGGGTTGAAGAGCGGGACTTCGGCCCCGGTTTCCGGGTCGCCTGCGGTCACTCGGTCGGACTTGAACAAGTTGCAAGACCGACACGCGAGGGCCAAGTTGCCGGTCGCGTTCCCGCCGCCCGCGCTAATCGGCGTGACGTGTTCGACCTCGAAAGGGAAGTTGAACACGGCCTCGGGAGCCTGGCAGTACTCGCAGCGGTGGTTCGCCCGCCGAGCCACGACGGCGAAGCAGCGGGTTCATGGCATCTGTCGGACGAAGGCGGCGGCCCGCTCACCGGCCGCGCGAAGTTCGGCCGCGACGAGCGATTCCAACTCCGTTTGCTCGGCGGCGGCGACGGTCGTCCCCGCGTCGCGGGCGGACCGCCACCGGGCCATCAGTTCGGCCAACCGCTGTTGCTGGGCGGCCGTGAAGAGCCGGTCGGGTGTCAT
>JBBRUO010000423.1:0-5675 GCA_038247725.1 Gemmatales bacterium | reverse complement strand
TGCTTCCACAAAGCCAGCCTGATTCACGACGACATCGAGGACGGCGACGACCTCCGCTACGGCGAGGCGACCGTTCACGCCCAACACGGCGTCCCCGTCGCGCTGAACGTCGGTGACCTGCTGCTCGGTGAGGGGTATCGGCTCATCGCCGAGACCGCCGCCCCCGCCGCCGTGCGGGCCCAGATGGTGAAGATCGCCGCCCACGGGCACCGGGCGCTCTGCCTCGGCCAGGGGGCCGAACTGGTGTGGGCGAACCACCCGAAGCCGATGACGCCGGTCGAAGTCGCGGACATCCACCGCCGCAAGACCGCGCCGGCCTTCGAAGTCGCGCTCCGGTTGGGAGCGGCCTTCGCCGGGGCCGACGCCGACCTGCACGAAGTGCTGACCAAGTACAGCGAAGCCCTCGGCATCGCGTACCAGATTCGCGACGACATCGATGACCTCGTGAACGCCGACGGCGACGACCTCACCACCGCCCGCCCGGCGTTCCCGCTGGCCGTCGCCTTCGAGCGAGCCAAAGGCGCGGATAAGGCCCTCTTCGAAGCCGTGTGGACCCGCACCGCCGGCCTGGAAGCGACGATGGAAGCGAAGGAGGCCATCACCCGCCTGGGCGCGACCGACCGCGCGCGGCAGATGATGGAGTCGTACAAAGAGGAGGCCGTCCGCACGCTAACGGACATCCACAACCCGAGCTTGAAGGGGTTGCTCCGCCGGGTGGTGAGCAAGATCTTCGGCGTCGAAGTGAAGGGGTGGTGCAGTGAGTTCGAGGCTCGAAATGTTGCAAGTGGCGCGGCTCTCGCCGAAGTTGCTCGGTGACAGCGCCGACCTCGTCCGCGACTTCCTGCGCTCCCAGTTGACGCCCGCCGGCGGGTTCGCCGACCGCGCGGGCAACCCGGACCTGTACTACACCGTGTTCGGCCTGGAGGGGCTGTTCGCCCTCCGGGCGGACCTGCCCACCGCGCAGGTTCTCGGCTATCTCAAGTCGTTCGGGTCCGGGCCGGACCTGGACTTCGTTCACCTGTCATGCCTGTGCCGCTGTTGGGCCGGGATGCCGAGGGACGAACACCGGCACATTCCCGTCGAAACCATCCTTTCCAAGGTCGAAACCTTCCGCTCCGCCGACGGCGGGTACGCCCAGGAACCCGGTTCCGCCGACGGCACCGTCTACGGCTGTTTCCTGGCTCTTGGCTCATATCAGGACTTGGGCCGCGAGGTGCCGAATCGCGCCGGGGTGGTGAATTGCATTTCCCGACTGCGGGCCGAGGACGGCGGGTACGCGAACCAACTCGACGTGCCAGTCGGCCTGACCCCGTCCACGGCGGCGGCGGTGACACTGCTCCGTCAGTGGAGCGAGCCGGTGCCCGACGGCATCGGCGACTGGTTGCTCGGTCGCCACGCGGCCGACGGCGGCTTCTTCGCCACCCCCGTCGCCCCCCTGCCGGACTTGTTGAGTACCGCCACCGCCCTGCACGCGCTGGACGGATTACACGTCCCGCTCGACCCGATCCGCGAGCCGTGCCTGGACTTCATCGACACCCTCTGGACGAGCAAAGGCGGCTTCCACGGCAACTGGACCGACGACGAGTTGGACGTCGAGTACACCTATTACGGCCTGCTGGCCTTGGGGCATCTCAGCGTCTGACGGGCGGCATTGTAAAAGCTTCCACGTGGAAGCTTTTACAATACTGGTAGAGGGAATGCCAGTTTCAAGGACTACGGGCCGTGACCCAGGGTTGCTCAGAGATTGAAGAGAAGCGGACTGAACCACGAAGAGCGCGAAGGACACGAAGTGAAAGAACCGAGCAGAACACGCGGTTTTTCTTCGTGTCCTTCGTGTCCTTGGTGGTTCAACATCTTGCCCAACTTCAACCGCTGAACAGCCTTGGGCCGTGACCGTGAAGGCCGGGTTCGCCGGGAAAACGAGGCCGTCCCCCGCACCGACTTCGATTAGGCGACCGCCCCCGCTCGGCGGTACAATTGGAACACACCCCCGCTCGCCGCTCCGACACGGACGCCGCCGCACCGAGGCACCCCCGCGATGTCCCAGACGCACTTCTACCACACGCAACTGCCGCCGCACCTGCGGGTGCTCAAGGAAGAGATCGAGGGGTACGCCCGCGACTACGGGCTGGACTTCTACGAGACCATCTTCGAGGTGGTGGACGCCGAGGACCTGAACGAGATCGCCGCCTACGGCGGGTTCCCGACCCGCTACCCACACTGGTCGTTCGGGATGCAGTTCGAAGAGCTGAAGAAGGGGTACGAGTACGGGCTGAGCAAGATCTATGAGATGGTGATCAACAACGACCCGTGCTACGCCTACCTGATGCGGTGCAACCACACCGTCGATCAGAAGTTGGTGATGGCCCACGTGTATGGCCACTGCGACTTCTTCAAGCACAACGCCTTCTTCGGGCACACCACCCGCAAGATGATGGACGAGATCGCCAACCACGCCGCCCGCATCCGCGGGTACGTCGAGCGGTTCGGCGAGGACGAAGTCGAGGCATTCCTGGACCGGTGCATGTCGGTGGACGACCTCATCGACATCCACTCGGTGGCCATCAAGCGGCGGGACGAACACAGCAAGTACGACTTCAGCACGCCGGGCGACGCCGAGCCGGAGGCCGAGCCGCCGCTGAAGTTCCGCGCCAAGCCGTACATGGAAGGTTACATCAACCCGCCGGCGTCCGAAGAGGACGAAGCCCGGCGGTTGCGCGACCGCCAGAACATGCCCACCTTTCCGGACCACCCGGAGAAGGACGTGCTGTTGTTCCTGATCGAGCACGCCCCGCTCAAGACGTGGCAGCGGGACATTCTCAGCATCGTGCGGGACGAAGCCTATTACTTTTACCCGCAAGGTCAAACGAAGATCATGAACGAAGGGTGGGCCTGTGTCGTGGGGAACACGCTGGTGCCCACCTCCACTGGGTTCCTCAAGGCCGGTGAACTGGCCACCGGTCGCCGGCGAGTACAGGTGTCGGACGGCGAGGGTCTGCAATCGCTGTCCGATTGGGCCGAGTTCGCGGATCGGGAAACGGTGTCGATCCGCACGCGGCGAGGATTGACCCTGACCGGTTCGACCACTCACCGCATTCTGATGCCCGACGGCGAGTGGAAGCGGTTGGACGAACTGGTCATCGGCGACCGTGTGAAAATGGCTCGTGGGTCGAACCTGTGGGCGGAGCAACAGGTGAAGTTGGCGTGGCAACCCACGGAGCGGTTGACGGTCGAAGGCATCTGCGAAAAGGCCGGCGTGAGTATGCGGACGCTCTATCGACACGTGAACGGCGCGACGGTCAAATCGGCCGCCGTTCTGGAACCCCTGGTCGCCCGCCACTTGGCGGAGACGAAATCGCAGGGCGCGACGATCCTGAAGAGCCGCAAACCGATCCGCATCCCCGCCGTCGTGGGCGAGTCCTTCGCCGCGTTCCTCGGCTACCTGATCGGCGACGGGCACATCAGCGACACCAAACGGACACTCGGCCTCACCACTGGGGACGAACCGCAGGCCGACCACTTCGCCGAACTGGTGACGCAACTGTTCGGCATCACCCCGCGCAAGCAGTGGGACGAAACCAAGTGGCGGGTGAAGTTCAGTTCCGGCACGGTGCGCGATTTCCTCGTCTCGCTCGGCCTGACGACGGGCTTCTCCGCGCGTCAGAAGATGGTCCCCGATTGCATCTTGCGGTCGCCCAAGCCGGTCGTCGCCGCGTTCCTCCGGGCGCTGTACGACTGCGACGGATACGCCGGGAAGCAGGGCGTCATCCTGTCCACGTCCAGCGAAAAGATGGGCGAAGTCGTGCAACTGCTGCTCCTGAACTTCGGCATTTTGTCCACCCGCCGGCCGCAACAGGACGAGTGCTGGCACGTCCACACGCTGGGCGAATCGGCGAAGGTGTTCGCGGAGCAAATCGGGTTCGGCCTTCAGCGGAAGGCGGACAAACTCCGCGCACACCTGACGGATCGCAGGTGGTTCAAGGCCGAGCCGACGGGCGACGAAGTCGTGGGCATCGAGCGGGGTCGGGCGGACGTTTACGATTTCACCGTGTCCGAGACGCACCGGTACGTCGCCGGCGGGTTCGTGAACCACAACTCCTACTGGCACAGCACCATCATGACGCAGAAGGCGCTGCACCCGTCGGAGCTGATGGACTACGCCGACCACCACTCCGGCACGATGGCGACCAGTAGCAAGCGGCTGAACCCGTACAAGCTCGGCATCGAGCTGCTCCGCGACATCGAGCGGCGGTGGGACATGGGACAGTTCGGCCCGGAGTGGGAGGCGTGCGACGATTACGAGAAGCGGCGGACGTGGGACCGGCAGACCGGCCTCGGCCGGCAGAAGATCTTCGAGGTCCGCAAGGTTCACAACGACATCACCTTCATCGACACCTTCCTGACGCCGGAATTCTGCAAGGAGAACCGCCTGTTCTCGTTCGCTTATCAGGACCCGACGAAGAACTACGTCATCGAGTCGCGGGAGTTCGAGCAGGTGAAACAGCGGCTGCTCGCGTCCTTGACGAACTTCGGCAAGCCGTGGATCGAGGTCGTCAACGGCAACCACCGCAACCGCGGCGAGCTGCTGTTGCGGCACCGGTATAATGGGGTAGAGTTGAAACGGAATGAGGCCCAGGACACCCTCGTCAACCTCCGCTTCCTGTGGGGCCGCCCGGTCCACCTGGAAACCGTCATCGACGACAAACCGACGGTGCTGTCGTTCGACGGCACCGACCACACCCACCAAGTCATCGGAGCCGAAAATGACCCTCGCCGAGCACCTGCACCGAGGCCTCAGTGACTGGCGGCCGGACGGACCCGGACGCCAGACCCTCGACGTGCCCGCCCACGGATGGACCGCGACCGTAACCGCCGACGGCACCGACACCGTCGGCTGCCTGGCCTGGGAGATGACCCTCGCCCGCACCGCCCCGACGCCCGACGGTCTCACCCTGACGGGGTGGGCGGACGGCGCGGCGAAGCGCGTGACGGGATTGCTCGAACGGCTGACCGTGATCGAAGTGGACGAGCTACACGCCGCCGCCACCCTCCGCAGCGACGTGCCGACCGAACGGGGCGAGAAGGCCGGTTTCTACGAAGTGACACTGCACGGCACCACCCGCGCCAGCCTCACCCGCTGGCAGGCGGACAAGTCGGCCGGCGGCAAGCGGACGCGGGTGCCGTTCGCCGTCACCCACGAGGCGCTGGCCAAGGTCGCCGGCGACCTCGCGGGGTAAAGTTTGGCATTCTCCACCGGAGGGCATTCGATGGCGGAAGAACTCGTCCCGTTGCCCCCGGTCGGGCAGTTACTGATTTACGATGCCGGCGGGCTGGCGATCCAAGTGCGATTGGATGGCCAGTCCGTTTGGCTCACCCAGCGACTGATCGCCGATCTGTTCCAGGTCTCGGTGCCAACCGTAAATGAGCACCTGGCTAACATTTACGACGAGGGCGAGTTGGCCGTGGAGGCAACTATTCGGAAATTCCGAATAGTTCAAACCGAAGGCTCGCGGCAGGTCTCTCGGCTCGTCGATCACTACAACCTCGACGCCATCGTCGCGGTGGGCCTCCGCGTCCGTTCGGCGCGCGGCACCACCTTCCGCCAGTGGGCCGTCGCGCGACTCACCGAGTTGCTGGCGAAAGGGTTCACCCTCGACGACGAACGGATCAAAGCC
>JBBRUO010000422.1:0-5714 GCA_038247725.1 Gemmatales bacterium | reverse complement strand
TGCCGGAGGATGGGACACGAATAGGCGTCGCGCCAGTCGCGGACGGCGGGATGTCAGCGGCGGCGGGCGGTGAGCGGATCGAAGCCGTCAAGGATCATGGTGAACTGGGTGGCGGTCAACTCCAGGCGGCCGACTTCCAGTCGCTGGTGCCACAGGTTCAGCCCGCGACCGCCCCAGTCCGGCACCTTGACGCGGTTGGCGGCTCGATTGGTGAAGACGAAGGCAGACCCGACAGGAACCCCCTGTCGGAACGGGTCAAGCAGTTGGCGATACACGGACGGTCGCCGCCGCCGACCCGTGGGCGTTACTCGAACTGGCCCGCTGGTGCGAACGGCGGCGAGCCACGCCACCCGGAGGATCCGCCTCGTGTCCCGTACCCCAAGACCCGCTCCCGCGCCCCCCCCGCGCCCGCCAGTCCGTCCGACATGGGGCGACCTGTCGGACGAAGAGAAGACGCAACTGCTCCGCCTCCTTCGCCGGATGCTGACCGATCGGCTCGCCGCCGCTCGCCCCGTCGCGGAGGGCACTCATGACCGTCGCGCATAACCCGTCCGCCCCCTTCGCCCACACGATCCGACCCCGGCACCTCGACCGCTTGGTGATCGTGTACGTCCGCCAGTCAACGGCCCAGCAGGTCACCGGCAACCGGGAGTCGGCCGACCTCCAGTACCAACTCCGCAGTCGTGCCGTCGAGTACGGGTGGGCCGACTCCCGCGTCGTCGTGATCGACGACGATCAGGGGATGAGCGGGCAATCGATCGAGGGCCGGCCCGGCTTCCCGCGACTGCTCGCCGAGGTGTCCCTCGGCCACGTCGGCATCGTCTTCGGCCGGGAGATGAGCCGCCTCGCCCGGTCGGGCAAGGACTGGCGCCAGTTGCTCGACCTGTGTGCCATCTTCGGCGTGCTGCTGGCCGACGCCGACGGCGTGTCCGACCCGACCGACCCGTCGGACCGCCTCCTGCTCGGGCCGTGCGGCATGATGTCCGAGGCCGAACTCCACGTCCTCCGCTCCCGACTTCCCCAGGGCAAGCGGGACACGGCCCACCGCGGGGAGGCGTTCGGGTTCGTGCCGACCGGGTCCGTCCGTACGGCGGACGGCGGGGTGGCCCTCGACCCCGACGAGCAGGCCCGGTCCGCCGTCCGGTTGATGTTCGAGAAGTTCGCCGAGTTGGGGTCGGCGCGTCAGGCGCATGCGTACCTGGTGCGGAACGGCATCGTCCTGGGCGTGCGGTCCGCCTCCGGGCCGGACAAGGGGCAACTGACGTGGCGACGGCCGCGCCTGGGGGCGGTGGACGACAGGCTCCGCCACCCGTTCTACGCCGGCGCGTACGTGTACGGCCGGTGCGTGGCGGACCCGACCCGCCGCACGGGCGGGAAGTGCGGGCGGGGGCGGCCCGGCCTGAGGAGTGGGTCAGCCTGATCCGGGACAAGGTGCCGGCGGACATCACCTGGGAGCAGTACGAGGAGAACCGCCGGCGGCTGAGCGCGAATGACAGGGGGCGGGTGCCGAGCGCGAACGGCCGGCGGGCGGAAACCCTGCTGAACCGCCTGGCCCGGTGCGGGCGGTGCGGTGGGCCGATGGTCGCCGGCAGGACGCACGAGGCGCGGGGGCCGCGGTCCACCTGCGACCCGAGGCATCACGAGGCGGGCGGGGCGGCCTGCCAGGGCGTGACCGCCATCCCCGTCGATCGCCTCATCGGGTCGCTGGTTCTCGACGCCGTCCGCCCGGCGGGGTTGGCGTGAAGCCTCCGCGCCGCCGAGTCCGCCGGCCGGGATCGCGACCGCCTCCGCGCCGTCTGGCGACAGACGACCGAGCGGGCGACGGACGAGATCGACCGGGCGCGGCGGCAGTACGCCGCCGCCGAACCGGAGAACCGGCTGGTGGGTCGCGGACGGGAGCGGCGGTGGGAGGAGGCCCTGGCGGCCAAGCGGCAGGTCGAGGAGGACTTCGCCCGCTTCAACGCGGACCAGGGCCGGGAGATGTCGGCCGCCGACCGGGAGCGAATCCGCGCGCTGGCCGCCGACGTGCCGGCCCTGTGGTCATCGACGACGACAGGCGTGGCCGACCGCCGGGAGGTCGTGCGACTACTCGTCGAGCGGGTCGAGTTGACCCGCCGAGGCGAGACCGAGGGGATCGGCGTGGCCGTCCACTGGCGGGGCGGGGCCGTCAGTCGGCACGCGGTCCGCCAGCGGGTGCGCGGGGACGCACACCTGGGCCGGGCCGCCTTGCGGGCCCGCCTCGTCGAGCGGCGCGGGTCCTGGCAGTCGGGCCGGCAGATCGCCGACGCCCTGAACGCGGACGGCTTCGCCATGCCGCGAGGGGATGCGTTCACCGCGGACACGGTTCGCGCTTGTGCCGGCCGTTCGGGCGGACCGAGCGACCGGCAACCCCCGCGGACGGCGAACCGCGGGCGGGCGAGTGGTGGCTGCCGGCGTTGGCGACCGAGCCGGGCGTCGCCCGGAGTGTGCTGGACCGGTGGCGGCGGAACGGATGCATCACGGCCCGGCGACGGGCCGGCACCCGGACGGAGTAAGGGATGCGGCCGACGATACCTCAACTGTCAATCACGTGATCCGCCGGACGGGTACACTGGAACAGGCCCCGAAGAAGTACCCTATCCGACCGTGTTCGAGCGATACACTGTCGCCGCGTATCGCTCGCATCAGCTTCCGAACTGATCCACGGGTGCGAAATGCCCACTCCGCCGACGGTGTGCCCCCACTGCGGTCATGACCTCTCCCGTGAACGCCCGCCGGTCCACTCCTGTCCGGTTTGCCGCAACTCGTTCGGCACTCCGTCGGAGACCGGCGGCCGGCTTCTTCTCGCGGCCGCTCGTCACGGTGGTGGCCGTGTTCCTCGCCGCGGGCGTCCTCGCCGGGGGGATCGTCGGCGTCGTCACATTCATGCAGCAGGCGGGTGACGCCCAACAGCCCATCGATGACCCGGTCGCCCGCGGCCCTGGGGAGGTCCGGCCGGGGGAACTACCGGCCGAACCCGATGACCCGCCCGTCGCCCCCCTCCCGGCGGGCCTCGACACCCGCATCCCCCAGCCGACGTTGCCGCCGAAGGTGCCGTTGAAGCGGTACGCCGTCACCCCGGTGCCGATCACCCCGGCCACCCTGGCGGGCGGCCAGGTGAGCGTGACTCTTCCCGGCATCGCCGGGGAGTCGTGCGTCGGCGGTGGCGGCCGGTTCCTGATCCTGCACGTCCCCGCGAAGCGGCAACTGGCCGTGTTCGACGTGTCCGCCGCCAAGGTCGTGAAGGTGCTGCCGCTGGCCGCGGACGCGGTCCACTTCGCCGCCGGCATGACCAAGTTGTTCGTCGCCTACCCGGACGCGGCGCTGGTGGTGCGGTACGACCTGCTGACGCAGACGAAAGAGGCGACGCTGCCGCTGCCCGTGCCCGGTCGGCTGAACGGGCTGTCGATGGGGCACGCCTCCGCCGGCCCACTGCTGGTGACGTACCAACAGGACCTGCCGTTCAAATCGGACGCCTTCGGCGGCCGCGAAACCGACGCCTTCCTGCTCGACCCGTTCACGCTCGCGCGGTCCGACGTGGCCGGGTTCGACGTGCGCGACCCGCGGCAGGGGCCGGGGCTGCAAGGGACGCAGCAACTCGGACCCGACGGCACCGTCCTCGTTGGGTCCGGGACGTTCGGCCCGTCGGTTCGGCTCCTCACGGAAAAGGGCGTCCAGTTCCTCCCCATCAACCGGATGCAGGAGCGGGGCGGGCGCCTGCTGCCGGGGCCGGACGGCACCTTCCACACCGCGTCCGGCCGGCTCGACCGAACCGGCAAACCGCTCGGCGGGGGCGCGGCGTTCTGCCTCCCCGCCGCCCACGGGTCGCTGTACCTTCAAACCGCGTACCGCGAGGTCGGCCGGAAGCCGCTCGAAGGCCTGCGGTACGCCCTCGATGTCAACGTCCACACGCCGGACCTGGCGGGGCCGCTCTTCCGGTACCCGGTGACGAGCGGAACGGAGCCCGCGCAGGTCGGTTTCGGCGGCCGCACGGGACCGGACCCCAGCCGCTTCCTCTTCGTGCCGGACGCGCACGTTCTGGTCGTCCTCGCGCCGGGCAACGAGACGCTCGTCCTGCACGAGTTCCGGCTGCAAGACGCGATGGAGAGCCAGCCCGACGGCACCCTGTTCGTCCTCTCGCGACCGGGCTTGGCGAAGGCGGGCGCGGCGTTCGCCTATCAGATTGCCGCGATCTCCAAGAACGGCGGGGTCACGTTCCAGCTCGACTCCGGGCCGGTGGGGCTGACGGTGTCGGCGACCGGGCGGATCGCGTGGGACGTGCCGAAGGACTTCGTCGGGCCGGAGCCGGTCATCGTCACCGTGTCGGACACCGGCGGGAAGCAAGCCATCCACTCGTTCGATCTGACCGCCGCGCCGGAACAGCCGGCCGCGCCGCCCGTTGTCACCCCGACGCTCCCGCTGGTGGCTACGCCGCCGACGCCGTTCGTCGGCCCGTCCGTCATCCGGTTGCCGTCGCCGCAACCGTTCGACCCACCGGCCGCCACGCTGGCCGCGCCGACGACTCTGCCGCTGCCCGGCGAGGCGGACGCCACCTGCCTGGGCGGAGGTGGGCGGTTCCTGCTGCTCCGGCTACCCAAGTTGTCGCAACTGGCCGTCCTCGACCTGTGCCTCGGCAAGGTGGTGACGTACGTCCCGCTGCCCGCCGACAAGGCCCCGTTCGCCGCCGGCATGACGACGCTGATCGTGTACGACAAGTCGGCCGACGAGTTCCAGCGGTGGAGCCTGCGGACGCTGGAGAAGGACAAATCGGTGAAGAACGCCACCGGTGTCACGCCGTACTTCCTGGCAATGGGCCATTCCGTGGACGGCCCGCTCGCGGTGGCCGGGTGGAATGCGGGCGACAAGTTGGGGCGCGGCGCGCTGCTGAATCCGTCCACCGGAGCGAGCGTCACGATCCGGGAGACGGACCACGGGCACGCCGAGATGAAGGTGTGGGGGAACGAGGGCAGCCTGTCGGCGTCCGGCGACGGGCGGGTGTACTCCACCGGCCGCAGCGGGCTGGACAGCTACTGGCTCCGCGGGTCGGTCGGTCGACATGACGGCAACAGCATCGGCCAGGGGGCTCACCCGCACGTCACGCCGGGGCCGGACGGGTTGATCGGCAGCAACAGCGGCGTGTTCAGCCAGAACCTGTACCGTCTGAGTCGGGATAACAACCTCTCCACCTGGCGCGGCCCGCACGTCCCCGCGACGGCCGGCGGCTGGTTCCTGCGCGTGGTCTTTCCACCACGGGACGTCGGCCGACCACCGCCCCAGCCGATCCCGACGACGCTCAACCTAGTGCTGCCGGGCGAGGAGGAGTTGCAATTGCCGGTCATCCAACTCGCCGACTTCGATCTGGGCGATTTGCCATTCCGTCCCAGTACTGTCCGGTTATAAGTCGAACAGGGACGGCTGGTTATGTCGAGGCTGGTCGTCGTCCCGGGGTTTCTCCTCGGAAAATGCTTGAATCAAAGGCATTTTCTCGAACAGCGTCAGGCTCGGAATTTGCAAAATGTCGCTCTGGCTCCGCTCGAGTTTCAATTCCTTGCGGATGATGGCCACCAACACGTAGATGCTGATCGCCACCCGGATTCGCGTCTTCACCGCGTTCTCCGTCGTCCCGTAAAACGCCTTGATGCGGAGGTTCTGTTTGATCCATTTGAAGAACAGTTCCACCTGCCAGCGACTTCGGT
>JBBRUO010000421.1:0-5746 GCA_038247725.1 Gemmatales bacterium | reverse complement strand
CGTGCATGTCCGCGGCTGTTGGGTCGTCGATCTGGTGTTGGGGAAGTAGGTCGCGGTCGATGCTCGCCGCAGGCGAGCGAGGCCCGACGGCCAAGCACGTCGATGCGAAGGAGCCGTGTCGGGCCTCACTCCCCTTCGGGCAGCTTCGACCGCGACCTACGGGCGTCGCGAGCCAGGGGTTCACGTCCGCGGCTGTTGGGTCACGGTCCCCGGTTGGGGCACGAGTCCGGGGGACCATCCGTCGTTCCCGTGATTCGTCTCAAGTCGGGAATCGGCCGGAAGTCCTTGCCGGGACTGAGTCGTCTCAACCTGCGCAGTCGTCTCGCGGAGGGTGGGGGTTTCGGTGAGACGACTGCGGACCACCACCGGGGAGTTTTCCTTCCCCCGAACGCCTAAAGTCCTGATCCGGCCACACCAAGTTTGGTATAACGAACCTCCCATCACGGCCCACGAGAGTTTTTCCATGCCCCGTGCGGTCGTGTTGCTGAGCGGCGGGTTGGACAGCACCACGACCGCCGCGCGGGCGGCGGCGGACGGGTTCACGGTGTACGCGCTGAGCGTCGATTACGGCCAGCGGCACCGCGTCGAACTGGAGCGGGCGGCAGCGGTGGCGGCGGCACTGAAGGTGGCCGACCACCGCACGGTGACGCTCGACCTCCGCGCCATCGGCGGTTCCGCCCTCACGTCCGACATCGCCGTGCCGAAGGGCCGCACCGACGACGCCATCGGTCACGGCGTGCCAGTAACGTATGTGCCGGCGCGGAACACGATCCTGCTGGGGCTGGCGCTGGGGTACGCCGAGACGGTCGGGGCCTTCGATATCTTCATCGGGGCGAACGTGTTGGATTATTCCGGCTACCCCGACTGCCGGCCGGAGTTCCTGAACGCCTTTGAAACCCTTGCGAACCTGGCGACGAAAGCCGGCACCGAGGGCACCGGGAAGTTCCGCGTTCACGCCCCGCTGATCAAGATGTCGAAGGCCGAGATCATCCGCGCAGGGGTGACGCTCGGCGTGGATTTCTCGCTCACGCTGAGTTGTTACGACCCGGACGCCACCGGCCGCGCGTGTGGCGGATGCGACTCGTGCCAACTCCGGCGGAAAGGCTTCGCCGACGCCGGCGTTCCGGACCCGACGAAATACCAGAGTTGAGTAGGTCCGTCTCGCCGAGACGGACAACGTCAGCGTGTCGTTCTGGCTGGGCGATACTACTCTCGCCGTATCGGACTCGCGTCACTGTCCGTCCCGGCGGAACGGACCTACTCAAATCATCCCATGCCCAAACACCTCGACCTCGTCGGCTACCGGGGTACTGGCAAGACGACCGTCGGTCGCCTTCTCGCGGCGGCGGTCGGGCGGCCGTTCGTGGACCTCGACGAGCGGATCGAAACCGCCGCCGGGATGACCATCGCCGACATCTTCGCGGCCGAGGGCGAACCCGGCTTCCGCGACCGCGAGTCCGCCGCGCTGCGGGCCGCGTCCGCCGAACCGCCGGCCGTCATCGCCACCGGCGGCGGCATCGTCCTTCGCCCGGAGAACCGAGCGGTCATCCGCGAGACAGGCTGGGTCGCTTGGCTGACTGCGCCGGCCGAGGACTTGTGGGCGCGAATTCAGGCCGACGCCGCCACCGCCAGTCGGCGGCCGAAACTCGCCGGCGGCGGGCGGGACGAAGTGACGAAACTGCTGGCCGTGCGCGAACCGCTGTACCGCGAAGTGGCCGATCTGCGGATGGAAACGGCGGGTTTGTCGCCGGACGCGGTCGCCGCCGCTATCTTGGCGTCATGGAATTCCTGATTCAGTTGCCGGTCGTGTTCTGCGTGGCGGTCGCGTTCGTGCTGGGCACGGGCGTGGGCAGCTTCCTGAACGTCCTCGTCGCCCGGTTGCCGCTCGAGAAGAGCATCATCTGGCCGAGTTCCCGCTGCTTCGTCTGCTTCAATCCGATCCGCATGAGCGACAACCTGCCGATCATCGGGTACCTGCGACTGCGCGGCAAGTGCCGGCAGTGCGGGGCCGGGTTCTCGTCGCGGTACCTGTGGGTGGAAATCTTCACCGGCCTCGCCTTCGCCGGGCTGTTCGTGCTGGAAGTGCTACTGAACTGGCACAACATGCCGGCCCTCGTCGGCGTCCGCCAGCAGCTGCTGCACTCGTTCCCGCCGCTGCCCGCCCTCGGCCTGTGGGCGGTTCACGCCATGCTGCTGTCGGCGCTGATCGCGTCGGCACTCATCGACGCCAAGTACCGCATCATCCCGGCGCAAATCACTTACCCGATGACGCTGGTGGGCATCCTCTGCTCGACGCTACTGCCGTGGCCGTGGCCGAACACCGACCCGAGCCTGCCGACGCTCCAGTTCTGGTCGCTGCCGGAGGCGTGGATCAAAATCCCGTCCGGACTGATGACCGGGCTGACCCTGTGGCCGGCGTGGGGGCCGCTGCCGGACTGGGCACCGCCGGGCAGTTGGAAACTCGGCCTGCTGAACGGCGTGGTCGGCGCGGCGGCCGGGATGCTGATCGGCCGCGGCATCAAGAACCTGTTCGAAGTCGGCTTCGGCAAGGAGGCGCTCGGCCTCGGCGACGCCGACCTGTTGATGATGAGCGGGGCGTTCCTCGGCTGGCAACCGATCGCATTGGCCCTGTTCGCCGGGGCCATGCTGTCCATCGTCATCGTTGTGCCGCAGCGGATTTGGGAACTGATCCGCGGCCGGCCGGCGGGTGAACCTTTGCCGTTCGGGCCGGGTCTTGCCGCTGGCGTCGTCGCCTGTTGGCTCGGCTGGCCGTGGCTCGGCGAACTGGTCAAGCCGTTCTTCTTCGACGGCGTCATCCTGCTGGTGATGGGGGCCATCATCGGCGGCGGGTTGCTCGTGGCCGGGCTGCTGCTGCGGCGGAAAGCCGAATAGTTTCAAGTTTCAGACTGTCAGGTTTCAAACCGTGCCGCCCAGTTGTTGTCTCTTGAAATCTGAAACCTGAAACGACGGAGTAGCCGATGCCCCGCCCGAACATCGTCATCGTCGATTACGGCATGGCCAACCTGCGGAGCGTACAGAAGGCGTTCGAAGCGGTCGGGCACGCGGCCGAAGTCACGGCCGACCCGGAGCGGGTGCGAACCGCCCCCCGGTTGGTGCTGCCCGGCGTCGGGGCGTTCCGGGACGCCATCGCCAAGCTCCGCGAGACCGGCCTCGACGACGCGGTGACGGCCCACATCGACGCCGGGCGACCGTTCCTCGGCATCTGCCTCGGCCTGCAACTGCTGTTCACCCGCAGCCACGAGGACGGCAACTACCCCGGCCTCGGCGTGCTCCCCGGCGACGTGATCGGCTTCACACCCGAACCGGACTTGCGGGTGCCGCACATGGGCTGGAACACGCTCCACCTCACGCAACCGACGTGCCCGCTGTGGAAGGGGTTGCCGGCGGAGTCGGCCTTCTACTTCGTCCACGGTTTCTACGCCGCGCCGACTGACCCGGCGCTGGTGTCCGCGACCGCCGACTACCCGACGCCGATCTGCGCCGCCGTCTGGCGGGACAACGTGTTCGCCACGCAGTTCCACCCGGAGAAGAGCCAGGACGTCGGCCGCATCCTGCTGCGGAACTTCGCCGAGATGTGAACGGCGGAATCGGGCCCCACCGTCCGACCGACGGTTCCTCCTGACGGCCGGACAAATCCCATACACTTCCTCTCTCGCCGGTCGCTTCCCGGAACTCGTTCAGGTGCCCGCCGTGCCGCCAGACGCCGACGACGCCCCGCGCCGACGACGCCCCCCGCCCGCGAAGACGCCGCCGCGCGCCGGGCTGATCGGGCCGCTGTTCTCGTGGGAACTGATCCGCCTCGCCCGGCGGGGGCAGGACGCCCGCGCCCGGTTCATCCTGGCAGCCGGCCTGTTCGTCATCCTCACCATCTTCGCGCTCATCTGGTTCCGCGACACCACGACCCCGTGGAGCCTGTTCTTCGGCGGGTCGCAGACGATGCGGCTGAGCGAGTCGGCGGCGTTCGGCGAGGCGTTCTCGCTGACGTTCGTGTTGGCCCAACTCGGCGTCCTGTGCCTGCTCACGCCCGCCTACGCGGCCGGGGGCATCTCGGATGAAAAGGAGCGGAAGACGCTCGTCTTCCTCCTCGCCTCGGACCTGACGGCGCGGGAGATCGTGCTCGGCAAGTTCCTCGGCCGACTGGTGTTCCTGCTGGGGGTGACGGCGGCCGGGCTGCCCATCCTGACGATCACGCTCGTGCAGGGCGGGGTGACGACGAAGTTCCTGCTGGTGTCGTACTTCGTGACGGCCGGCACGGTGGTGCTGCTGGCCAGCATCTCGGCCGCGTGTGCCGCCTCCGCCGACACCCTCCGCGGTGCGCTGCTTCGCGCCTACGGGTTGACGGCGGTGGTGGTGCTGACCGGGTGCGGGCTGTTCCAACTGCTCAGCCCGTTCGGGGTGATCGTCTTCCTGTACTGGATCGAACCGACGCGGCCGGAGGTGTTCTGGCTGGTCGGCATCCTCTACCCGCTGGCGGCCGTCGGGCTGGCCGTCGGCGGGGTGGCGCTGGCGACGGCGGCGGTGCGGTCCATGCGGGCGAAGCTGACGGCCGAGCGGGCGTTCCCGCCGGCGGCGGTGCTGGAGCGGTACTACTTCGAGGACCACGAGGCGGTGCGGAAGAGTCAGAAGCGGGCCGAGAAGCGGCTGGCCAGGCGGCTCGACCGGCAGGCGAAAACCGAGGCAGCGGGTGTCGCCGCCGACGGCGCGGCCCCGGTCGTGATGCCGGTGGCGCGGGCACCGGTGACGGCGGACGCCGGAGCCATCCCCATCGCCGAGCCGACCGAGCGGTTGCAGCCGCTCCCGCTCCCGCCACCCCGCCCGGACCAGAGCCGCGCCCACCGCCCGCCGCCCGACCCGGAAGCGCCGCCCAAGCCCCGCCTGGGCAACAACGACCCGTTCGCCTGGAAGGAGAAGTACGCGGCCACCGTCGGCCGGTCGGCGGACGACGAGGCCATTCGCGCGATGGTGTACCTGCTCGGCGGCATCATGGCGTCGGTCCTCGGCATCTTCCTCGTGATCGCCCTGATGACGATCGCGGTGAACCTGAACAGCACCCGGAACACGGAGGCGGCCAAGTGGCTCATGCTCACCGCCGGGGCCGCCGGCCTGTTCGCCCACCAACTCCAGATGGGCATGGCGGCGGCCGGGACGGTGTGCCGGGAGCGGCAGCGGCTGACGCTCGAATCGCTGCTCACCATCCCCGTCTCGCGGCGGGCCATCCTGTGGCCGAAGTGGGTGACGTGCGCCGCCCGCGGGTGGTGGTGGGGCGGGCCGGCGATGGCGGCGGTGGTGCTGTCGTTCCTCCTCAGCGGGGTGCCGATCCTCGCCGTCCCGGTGGTGCTGTTCGTGCTGGCCGGCCCGCCGCTGGTGGTCAGCTTCGCGCTGCGGCTGTCGGTCATCAGCACGAGCACCAACCGCGCACTCCTGTGGACGCTGCCGCTGGTCGCGTTCCTGACCTTGTACCCCATCGTGGTGGCGGCGTGGGCGGAAAAGGACACCTGGTTCTGGTGGCTGTTGCCGACGGCAGTGCTGGCTTGCGGCGCGTGGGGCGGGGCGGTGCTGTACTGGCGGGCGGCGCTGGCCGACTTCAACAAGGAAACCGTCCTGCGGGCTTAGCGACCGTTTTCGGGAGGGGGGGTGGCGCCCCGCGCCCCGGGGCGTTTGTGGGGGGGGGGCCGGGGGGCGCCCCCCCCCCCACACCACACCGAGTAACAGTTTGGTAGAGGTG
>JBBRUO010000420.1:0-5781 GCA_038247725.1 Gemmatales bacterium | reverse complement strand
GAGCATGACTTTTCCGCTCCGGTGGCGCGCACGGCGATTCTCGGAATCCCGACATCTGAAGTACGAAGGGCACTTTCACGGAATCGCGAAAATTTTCCTACGACGGCCTCAATTCGTTCGGGTACCATCCTTTCCACAAACTCACACGCCCCCGGAGTCACCTGTGTCCCCCGCCCAGTCGCCGCCGCGACCGTCGGGCCGCCGAGGTCGGTTTCGGCGGGGACGACACCCCGCTCCACGACCTGGCGGTGGCGAGTGGCCTGTAAGAGGAGCTGGTCGGCCGTCACCGCGACGACGTGACGTCCGCCGTCCGCGAGACGGTGACCGCCGGCATCTGGGCCATCTTCCACCAGGTGCGGCTACGGGAGTCGGCCCCGGCGGATGTGGTCGAGAGGTTAGGCCGATCAGTCACCGCCGTCGATCTTGTGGTCAACTGGGCGAACCGAAAATTGCGAGCCGAGTACCAGCGGCTGCTCGATTCGAGTGGCCGTCCGGACGATGGGGGGGCGGATGAACCGGTGTGCGTCTCGGGACTCGTTGAGGCGACTACTTCGCGGCAGACTGTCGGAGCCGGAGCGGGCGGCAACGGAGGGGCACGTGGAGACGTGCCGGTGGTGTCAGGGCGAACTGAAGTTGCTCAGTAAAGCCCCACTGCCGGCGGAGTTGATCGACGTGCTCCGCGAGACGCCGGCCCCCCGCCACCCCGGTCACGCTCCCGCCCTGCCGGACATCGAGTTGATCGAGGTGATCGGCCGGGGCGGATCGGGGCGAGTGTGGAAGGGGCGGCTCAAGCGGACCAGCCAACTCGTGGCGGTGAAGGTGTTGACCGGCGGGGCGCACGCCGACGCGAGACAACAGGAGCGGTTCCTCCGCGAGGTGGAGATCCTGTCCCGCCTCGATCACCCCGGCGTCATCCGCCTCAACCACTTCGGGCTGACCGCGGACGGGTATTACTTCAGCATGACGTACCTGCCCCGCGGCAGTCTGTCCGACGACCGCGAGCGGACCCACGCCCCGTGGTCGGTTCGCCGGGCCGTTGAGGCGATGGCGGCCGTCGCCCGCGCCGTCCAGCACGCGCACGACCGACACGTCATCCACCGCGACCTGAAGCCGGGGAACATTTTATTGGCCGACGACGGCCGGCCGATCGTGGCCGACTTCGGCATCGCCAAGTTGATGACCGGGGCGAACACCACCAGCACCTCGGCCGGTACCCCCTGCTACATGGCCCCGGAGCAAGCCGCGGGACACGCCGTCGATGCGCGAACCGACGTGTACGGGATCGGGGCGGTGTTGTACGAACTGCTGACCGGGTGTCCGCCCGTCCCGGCCGGCGAGTCGGACGCGGACACGATCCGGCGGGTGGCCGACTCGCACACGAGTCCCGTCCATCCGATGGCCCTTCGACCGGAGGTGCCGGCGGAACTCGACCGCGTGATCCTCAAGTGCCTGGAGAAGGAGCCCGCGCACCGCTACCAACTGGCGGCGGAGGTGGCGGACGAGTTGGACCGGTACTTGGCCGGCAAGCCGGTCCGGGTGCGCCCGGTGGGCCGGCCGGCGCGGGCGGCCCGGTGGGCGCGGCGGAACCCGACCACCGCCGCCCTGACGGCCGCCCTGTGTGGCGTCGTCCTCGCCGCGCTGGTCGCCACGACGGTCCTCTGGCGGTCGGCCACGGCCGAAGCGGCGCGGGCTAACGCCGAGGCGGCGGAGGCGGTTCGCCAGCGCGGGCTGACCCGCGCCGCACTGCTCGCCCATGCCGACGCCCTCACCAAGGCCTACGAGCACATCACCCTCACCTCCCCGGCCGAACGGGAGCGGTTCGGCGGGGCCATCGAGCGCGTCCTCGCCGTGCTGGATGAGAGCGGGGACGAACCGCTGTTGCAGCGGCGGACCGCCGTCGCGCTCGTCCGATTCGGCATCATCCTGAGGCGGAACCACGAACCGGTACCGGCCGAGCGACTGCTCCGCACCGCCTCGGAGTACTTGGCGCGACTGGCCGAACGGCGGCCCGACGACAAGTGGTTGTGGTGCGACTACTCCGACGCCCTCGCCGAGCACGGCTGCACCCTGGCCCAAGTGGCCCACCGATCCGACGTGATCGCCCGCTTGCGAACGGCGGAAGCGGTCGCGGCGGTGGCGGCGGAGCGGTGGCCGGATTCGGATCACGCGAAGGGCACCCTCGCCGGTCGGCGGTTCTCCCTGGCGGTGGAGTTGACCTGCGAGCGTCAGTTCGACGAAGCGGAACGGTTGTTCCAGGCCGCACTCGGCCCGGTCCGCGAACTGGCACGAAAGTACCCGCACGATTACTCGCGGCACGAGATCCTTGAGAACCTGACGCGCGGGCTGGGTCAACTGCACCTGGACCGGGATGGCGATACGGATCGCTACCTCGCCATTCACGCTGAGTGGGACGCCCACGTCGATGGGGTGCGGGCCCGCGAGCCGGAGAAGTGGAGTCAACTCACCCGCCCGTGGGCCGTCGGTCCCGAGCAGGCCACGGTTCTGGCACGCCTCGGCCGGCGTGAGGAGGCGGCCGAAGCGATGGCCCGGTCGGAGGCCGGTTGTCGGGCGGCCGACCCGGCGGGCCCCGACGCCGAGTGCCGACTCGCGACGAATCTCGCCCTGGCCGCAACACTGTTCCGAGCCGGCGACCCACGGGTAGCGTCCTACTGCGAGGAAGCGATTCGACTCTATGACCAACCGAAGTTGACACCCGTTGCGGGTCATCGGCTTCAACGGCACGCCACGTTCCTGGTCCGCTGCCCGATGCCGCAACTCCGGAACGCGGATCGGGCACTCAAACTGGCACGCCAAGCGGTGGCCATCGACCCCGCGTCCACTTCCGCCCCGTTCACGCTCGCCGAGTGTTTGCTTGCCACGGGGGATCTCGCCAACGCCGAAAAAACCCTGGACCAATGGCTACCGAAGTTGTCTGGGACTCGTCGAATTCACCCGCTCGTGCATCGTGCGTCTATCCGTTTCCGGAGCGGTCGCAAAGATGCGGCGAGAGCCGATCTGGAAGAAGCAACCACGCTGGCTCGGAACGACTGGCGCGTGTCCTGGGTCGTCTTGGACGAGTTGGTCACCACTGCGAAGCTGATAGACGGAATAACACCCGATCTGACCCCGGTTTCTCACCCGGCTGCTGAGTGAGTGCTTGTGCCACGCAACCGGTCGATCTCCGGCAGGAATCGAGCCATGCGGACAGCGTCTCGGGTGGAGGCTTGTTCAATACCACCCGTCAGTGCGGCTAGGATCGCGCGGCCGTTCTCCGTTGGCCAGCCCTCGCAAACGGCTCGACGTACGAGCGCGACCGACTCCGGTGACCCGGAAGCCCAGTCGGCGATCAGGGTCGTCGGTGTACACCCTCCCCCGGCCCCAACGGACTGGGGTTCTAGCGGTCGCCTCCGGCGCGTCGTCCCAAGCATTCGATACACGCTGGCACGGGCCGTCTTCCCCGATTCCTCTACGGCATTCGCGGCTCGCCCGGCAGGGCCATCGTTGGGCGGTCAGGTCAAGCCGTCTCCTCGCCGGCGGTGTCCTCGAAGTTCGTGTATACCGGGTCGAGACGGCTGATCCTTGTCATGCGGCATCGAGAAACCGTTGGAGAATTCTCGCCGACGGATAGCTGGAGAGGGAGGCAATCCCGTTCGCCAGTTCGATGGGGTACAACCCGCCGCCGAACCGCCGGCTGACGAGCGTCGGGATGGTGGCCAGGATGCGGTCGAGGCCGATCAGGTCGGCCCGCGCGGGGGCGTCGCGTCGGTCGGCATACAGGCCGGGCGGAACGGACAGCACCATGAACGTAGCCGGGTCGAGCTTCAGGTAGACCTTCTCCCCCCAGTTCGTTTTCAGCCCGTAGTTGTTCGCCCGCTCCGGCATCCGCTGCACCTGTTCGTTTACGTACTCGTGCGTGAGGACGGCCACGCTCGGCGGGTCGCCCCGCTCGTTCGGGGCGGCGAATCGGGCGATCCCGCTCAGGTGATCGACGAACGCCCCGGTCTTCTCCTGCCCGACGATGTGGACCGGTCGGCCGACGGCGCGGGCGTGTTGAAGGAACTCGCGGATCGGCTCCACCAGTTTCGAGTACTGCCCTCGCAGGGTGAGCGGTCCGTCCTTCAGGAACAGGGTGTCGCTCACCAACTTCTTGTCCGCGCCCTCCCACGCCATCCGCACGGGGGTGAACAGCATGAGCGTTTCCATCACCAGCATGTAGTCGGACGCGACGGTGATTGGCGCGGCGTCCTCGCCCATGCTCTGGTGGAAGCCCGGCATGTCCGTCAGGAACACCTCCCGGCGGCAGTGCGGACACGGCCCGTCGTCGGCATTCGTCGGGAGGCCGTCGGCGATATCCCGCGCGCACTGCGGGTGCGGGCACTGGAACGCGGGGGACGAGGTCGGCGTGGCGGCCCACTGGCGATACGCCAGCCACTTCAGGGTTTGGTAGAACGCGCCGTCCTGCTCCATGCGGATCGAGTCGTTGATGATGTTCCGGACGGCGGTGTAGTTATTGCCCAACAGGGTGCGGACGTGCCGTAGCGGAAAGACGGTGGCGTGGAACAGGCCGCTGTTGGCCATCGCGTCCCGCAGGTCGAGCGGGTGCGGGAAATGGGGATCGATGTCGGCCAGTTCGTCGCGGTCGAGCAGGACGAGGGCCGTTTTGACGAACCCGACTTCGCGGGGCGGACTGTCGTTGGAGCGCACCTCGACGAACGACCCGTCCACCGCCCACACCCGCGACAGGGGCGAGGCGGCGGACGGGTCGAACGACTCCCACGGGGTGCCGCCGGGGTCACCCGCTTCCGCCGGTGCCCGCTCGAACCCCATGACGAGGTCCTTCACCCACGGACTTTCGATCAGGGTCAGGTGGCCGAGTTTGGACGCCTGTTCGCCGTCGTATGGCATCGTTCAGCCCTCCGCCACCAGACGCGCCTGATCGAGCGTCAGCAGTTCCTAGCTGAAGAGTTGAAGGTGGTCGTCGCTGCCACCAAGAGTTCCGGACGCACCCCTCACCAGACTCTCAGTCGGAGCCTTCAAGAGCTGCGAGACGAAGGGTTGGTGCAATTTCTCGGAGACGGCAATTACCTGTTGCTCGATTCGGCATTCGACGTGGAAGCGGAAGACTTGTCGGACGAAGCCCTTGACCTCGCGATCCGCGCCGGCCGGTTGCTGCTCGGCCGGGTCGAAACTGCTGTCCGCCCGGCGGTCGTTCGCCGGCGGCAAGGGCAGGCACGGTTACGCGCACTCACCCTGGAAAGCTACGATGGTTCTTGTGCGGTGTGCGAAGTTCGCCATCAACCCCTTCTCGTCGCCAGTCACATCCTGCGGTGGGCGGATGCGCCTGAGCAGCGGGGCGAACTGGCGAACGTGCTCTGCCTGTGTCGGTTCCACGACGTGCTATTTGAGCAAGGGTATTGGTCGTTAACCGACGACCTTCGACTCGTCAAGCGATCTCACGACAACAGCCACACGGTTGCCGTTGTACTGGACGCCGCGCGCTCATTCCGACCGCCCCGCTCACACCCACCGAATCCGGAGTACCTCCGCCAGCACCGTCAGCGTTCGGATTTGGACGGCTGACGGCCCTACGCCGTCTTCGTCCCGATGGGCACGTTGAACACGCCGTCCAGGTTCACCCGGCAGGGCGATTCAGAGATTGAAGAGAAGCGGACTGAACCACGAAGAGCACAAAGCACACGAAGGAAAAGAACCGAGCACGACTCAAGAATCTTTGTGTTCTTCGTGTCCTTCGTGGTTCTAAATCTTCCCCAACTTCAACTG
>JBBRUO010000419.1:0-5803 GCA_038247725.1 Gemmatales bacterium | reverse complement strand
GGGGACAAAACCTGGGTCCACCCGAACGACGACGTGAACATGTCGCAGTCGTCCAACGACACGTTCCCGACGGCCATGCACATCGCGGCCGTGGAGGAGATCACGCACCGGCTGATCCCGGAAGTGGCGAAGTTGCGGGACGTGTTCGCGGCGAAAGCCAAGGAGTTCGCCGGCATCGTGAAGATCGGCCGCACGCACCTGATGGACGCCGTGCCGCTCACGCTCGGTCAGGAGTTCAGCGGGTACGTCGCGCAACTTGAATACAGCATGAAGGCGATTCAGTTAACGTTGCCGATGTTATACGACCTCGCGCTCGGTGGCACGGCCGTCGGCACCGGGCTGAACGCGCACCCGGAGTTCGCGGTGAAGGTGGCGAAGGCCATCGCCGACATCACGGGTCTGCCGTTCGTCACCGCGCCGAACAAGTTCCAGGCGTTGGCCGGGCACGAGCCGCTGGCATTCGCGTCCGGAGCCTTGAAAACGCTGGCGACGGCGCTGATGAAGATCGCCAACGACGTGCGCTGGCTGGCGTCCGGCCCGCGCTGCGGGTTGGGAGAGTTGACCATCCCGGAGAACGAGCCGGGCAGCAGCATCATGCCGGGCAAGGTGAACCCGACCCAAAGCGAAGCCATGACGATGGTGTGCGTGCAGGTGATGGGCAACGACGCCGCCATCGGGTTCGCCGCGAGTCAGGGCAACTTCGAGTTGAACGTCTTCAAGCCGGTCATCATCCACAACTTCTTGCACTCGGTGCGGCTGCTCACGGACGCCTGCCGCAGCTTCCGCGAACACTGCGCCGCCGACATGCCGGAGACCGACTACGCCGCGCTCGAGTATTTCACCAACCCCGAAACCGCGCTGGTGGAAGTGGATCAATCGAAGATCGTGCCGAAATCCGGCAGCAAGGTGCGGCCGGGTATCACGGCGAACAAACCGCAGATCGACAAGCTGCTACACACGTCGCTGATGCTGGTGACGGCGTTGAACCGGCACATCGGCTACGACGCGGCCGCCACCATCGCCAAGTCGGCGCACAAGAACGGCACCACCCTCCGTGAGGAAGCGGTGAAGCTCGCGCCGAAACTGCTGGATGGTTCCGGTGCTCTGACCGGCGACAAGTTCGACGCCGTCGTGAAGCCGGAGACGATGACCGGCCCGGCGGCGGAGTGACAACTGTCCCCCGCGATTCTTGCCCACATTCTTCCACCCCCAGGGTTCGCGCATGTCTCGGTTCGTCGTGTTCGCGGCACTCCTGTTGCCGACTGTGGCGCTGGCGGGCGACCCGCTCGCCGAGAAGATCGAGGCGGTCATCGACGGCAAGGACTATGCCCACGCGCGGTGGGGCATCCGCGTCGTGGACGCGAAGACCGGCGACGTGATCTTCGACCGCCACGCGGACAAGATGGCGACCCCGGCGTCGGTGACGAAACTGTTCTCCGGGTCGGCCGCGCTGATCGCCCTCGGCGCGGACCACCGGTTCCAAACGCACGTCTACCGCCGTGGCAAGCTGTCCGACGCCGGCACCGTCGAAGGCGACCTGATCCTCGTGGCCAGCGGCGACCTCACCTTCGGCGGGCGGGGCAAAGGCGAGTCCGCCGCGTTCGCCGACGCCGACCACACCTACTCGAACAGCGGTGCCGGCGACGCCGAACTGACGGGCACCGACCCGCTGTACGCGGTCCGCGACTTGGCCCGGCAGATCAAGGCCGCCGGGGTGAAGGCGGTGGCGGGCGAAATCCAGGTGGACGAGCGGCTGTTCGCCCGCGCGCGGGGCACCGGGAGCGGGCCGGACGTGGTGTCGCCGATGGTCATCAACGACAACCTGATCGACGCCCGGATCACCCCGGCGAAGGCGGCCGGCGAAAAGGCCACGGTGAGGGTGTGCCCCGACGTCGGACTGATCGCGGTGGATGCGGAGGTGAAGACTGGCGAAGCCGACTCGTCGGTCGCGCTGCACCTGCATCAAATCGCGGCCGGGCAGTTCACCCTGCGGGGGTCGGTGCCGGCTGGCGGCAAACCGGTGGTCCGCATCTTTCCCATCGACGAACCGGCCCTGTTCGCCCGCGCCGCCCTCATCCGCGCGCTGCGGGCGGAAGGGGTGACGGTGGAGGCCACCCTGACCCGCCCGCAGTCCGGCGAACTCCCGGCCCCGGCCACCTACGCCGTGTTGCCCAAGGTGGCGACGTGGACGTCGGAGCCGTTTTCCGAAGCGCTGAAGGTGACGTTGAAAACGAGTCACAACCTGTACGCCAGCACCCTGCCCTGCCTGCTCGCCGCCGAGAAGGGGCGGTACACGCTAGACAACGGCTTGAAAGAGCAAGGCCGTATCCTGAAGAAACTCGGCCTGGACACGGACGCGGTGTCGTTCGGCGGCGGGGCCGGCGGGGCAAACGCGGACGTGGTGACGCCGGCCGCGACCGTCGAACTGCTCCGACTGATGGCCAAGCGAGACGACTGGAAGACGTTCAAGGCGGCTCTGCCGATCCTCGGCGTGGACGGCACCCTGGCCGACGTCGTCGGGAAAGACAGCCCGGCGCGCGGGAAGGTGTTCGCCAAGACCGGCACGCTCATCTGGGTGGACGGGCTGAACCAGCGGTCGCTTTTGCGGAGCAAGGCCCTCGCCGGGACCATGACCACGAAATCCGGGCGCGAACTTTTCTTCGCCGTGTTCGTAAACGATGTGCCGCTGCCGCCGGGCGTGGGGGCCAGCCGCGAGGGAAAAGTCCTCGGCCGCCTGTGCGAACTGCTGTACGACCACTGCCCGGCGCGGTGACGGCTCTCGACCTCGGAGGCGACCCATGCGCGGACGGGTGACGGTGGCGGTGTTCGTCCTGATCGGCATCGTCGCCGGCGGCCTGATGCTCACGAGCATCGTCGCCCGGCGGCACGAGGCGGCGCGGGTCCAGTGCCTGAACAACTTACGGTTGCACGGGCGTGACGCCGCCGACGTGTTCGACCTACTTGGCAAGTTGCCGCCCGAACTGCGGACGGCGGACGTCCCCGGCGCGGTCCCCGCCGGCACGCTGTTCGTGGCGGGTCGTCCGCCCGAAGACCGCCTGAGTTGGATCGCGGACACGCTCGGCGGGATGAGTCAGGCGAAGCAGTCGCTCACCGAGTTGGCCGCCCGCATCGACCGCTCGGCGACGTGGGACGGTGGCGCGAACGCCGACGTCGGACGGACCCGCTTGGTGACGTTCACTTGCCCGGCCAACATCCCCGCCCCCCCGGCGGGCACCTCGGCCGTGACGCAGTACGTCGGCCTCGCGGGGCTGGGACTGGACGCCGCGACCCTGTCGCTCGGCCCCCCGGTGCCGCCCCGCGCCGGCTGCTTCCGGTACGACGCCCCCACCCCCTTCGGCCTCATTCAGTCGCACGACGGCGTCGATACTACGCTACTGTTCGCCGAGGTGTCGGGCGATTTGGGGCCGTGGATGCGAGGCGGGCCGGCCACCGTGCGGGGGCTGGACGACGCACCCACGGCGAAGCCGGCGATCGGCTTCGGCGGGCAGTTCGGCGGCAACCACCCCGACGGTGTCGCCGCCGTCGCCTAAGCCAGCGGGGCGGCCAATTTCCTCACCCCGCGCATCGACCCGGCCGTCCTCCGCGCGATGGTCACCATCCGCGGTGACGACGCCGACGGCATCCCCGGCGGGGAGTGAGGCGTTGGGCGGAACTGCCCAGGGCTGTGTCAAGGTTGACGAGAGGCAAGATTTCACCGCGGAGGGCGCGAAAGGGCACAGGAGTAAGAAACCCTCGTTCCCGGTGTTTTCTCCACGCCCTCTCGCGCCCTCCGCGGGGAATCATTCTTCAAATTGAATCTCCGAACCGCCCTGGACTCCCCGCCGGTTCGCCTTGAATCCGCCGCCGATTCCGGACAGGCTACTCCGTTCCCCGGCAACGGAGTGCCCCCGTGAACCGCTTCGAATCTTCCGACGGCGCGACCGTCTCCGCATCCCGTTGGGTGGTGCGACAGCCCGTTGTCACCCTGCGGGCGGCCGGGCCGTTCGCGGCCGGGTGGTACCGCATTCGCATTCGCCTGCGCACTCCCGACACGCCGGCCATTCGCAAGCGGTTGGAGCTGCGGTTCGGCCCCTCGTCCGATGTCGAAATCCGAAGCTGGAACGAGCGGCTGTCCGCCACGCTAATGATCCACCTGAAGGAACCAGCCGGGGAGCTGCGAGTGAAGCTGGTTCACTGCGCGGGAGCTGTCCATGTCGCGCGGTTCATCGTGAAGCGCGTCTCCCAGGCGGTGGTGGCAGTGGCGGCGGTGCGGGAAAAACTGCGGCTGGTGTCGGCGTACCGCTGCCTGCGGCCGGTGCTGTGGCGGGGGGCCGGGTTGCTCGCGCGGGGGCAACTCCGCACGCTCGGTCGAAAACTGTTCAACGGGTTGGCCGACGGCCAGGTGATGCGGCCGGAAGCGTACCGGGCGAGCGAGGCCGACGCCGCGTGGTGGCGGACGGAAACGCTGTCGGCCGAGGCCGCCGAGCCGATTCGCGCGGCCTGCGACGCGATGCCCGACCCGGCGTCGATTGCCGTGATAATCCTGGTGGGCGACGGGGACACGGAGTACACCCGATTGGCGGCGGAGTCCGTCCGCCGGCAGTTGTACCCCCACTGGGAACTGTTCGTGGTGTCGAGCGGGGACGCGCCGGAGTTGGGCGAGTGGGCGGCCAGCGACGAGCGGGTGACGCGGCTGAGTTGCGACCGCGAGTTGGCGCTGCCGAAGGTGCGGGCGCTGTGTCGGAGCGAGCGGGTGATCGTGCTCCCACCGACGATGGAACTGACGGAGGACGCGCTGTACCACTGCCTTCAATCGCCCTCCTCGGGTGGAGAGGGGTTTGAGATGATGGTGTCTTCGGTGGTCCCCCAAGGGCGAGGCGGAGAAAACCGAACCACACTCCCAGTGGGACCGGCCGTCCACCTCACTGCCGAACTCAACGGCATCAACGGATACGACGCCGTTGTCTTCGCCCTGATGAAGGGGTTGCCCGAACTGGGCGTCCGGCTGTGCCGCCCGCCGTCGGTGACGGTCCGCGACGACCTGCTTCCGCCGCACCTGCGGCCGGCCGTTCGGCCGCGCACCGCCACTGACTGGCAACTCGTCGTGTTCCCCCCGTTCGCGGTGGGGAAGTTCCCCATCGACCGCCGCACGGTGGTGTACACCATGTGGGAAACGGACGAACTGCTGCCCAAGTGGGTCCGCGTGCTGAACCGGGCCGCACGGGTGGTCGTGCCGAGTCGGTGGGGGGCCGAGTGCTTCCGCGCGTGCGGCGTCACGGTGCCGATTTCCGTGGTGCCGCTGGGGTTCGACCCGGCGGTGTATTTTCACGAGCCGCGACCGCAAGTGAGCGGTCATCGCGAATGCACCTTCGGCACGGCGGGGGCACTGGCAGCCGGCGGGATGCGGAAGAATGCGCAGCACCTTATCGACCTGTTCCGTCAAGCGTTTCCCGACGAAGCCGACGTACGGTTGCGGGTGAAGCTGAGTCCGACTTCGCCGGTGATCGAGAGTCACGGCGACCCGCGGATCGATGTCCTCCGCGCGAGCTTACCGCACCGCGAGTTGGCGAACTGGTACCGCTCCCTGACGGCCTACGTCAACGGCTCGTTCGGCGAGGGCTTCGGCCTGCACCTGATCGAAGCGATGGCGTGCGGCCGGCCCCTCATCACCCCGAACGTCACGGGCTTGACCGAGTTCTTCGACCCGACTTGCGGGTACGCGGTGGGCAGCACGCCGGTGCCGGTGCGGAACGACATCTACCGCGGCAACTGGCACCAGCCGCACGACGCGGACATCATCGCG